>JALZHT010000384.1 GCA_030860645.1 Acidobacteriota bacterium | reverse complement strand
CGCCGGCACTCAACCGCGATTCACGAATGACGATTGGCGGTCTGTTACCGCGGCGCGGCGGCGGCCGAGGCCGGGTTGCGCTGGTTGTAGTCGGCGACGAAGGCGCTGGTGATGTCGACGGCCCCGTCGACGACCATCATCACGCCGCCCATCTTGCTGATGTCGAAGACGATGGAGATGCCGCGCTGGCGGGCGTAGGACTGGAGCGCCGTGTTGATGTCCTGGTAGATCGGGTCGGTCAGCTCCTTGACGCGCTTGTCGAGGGCGCGCTGCCCGGCCTGCTGCTTCTGCTCGATCTCGGTCTTGAGCGTCTCGGCCTGGTCGGCCAGCGCGGCCAAAGACTTCTGGTCGGCGACGTTCTTCGTGTCCTGAATCTGCTTGGCGATGCCGTCGAAGCGCGTCTTGAGCGTCTGGATTTCGTCGCGGCGCGGCTTGAACTCGCGGTCGACGGTGTTGAAGGCGTTGATGAGCCGCGCGATGCCCGTCTTGGGGTTGCCGAACTCGTCGGTGTCAATGATGGCGACCTTGCCGTCGGGGACGGTGGCGGCCGCGCCGCCCGCGGCGGGGCGGGGCGTGGCCGGTTGCTGCGCGCTCACGGCGACGGCAGAGAAGGCCGCGAAGACGGCCGCGGCGGCGATGGCACGAATCACTCTCATGTCTTTACTGTACTGCTCCTTCAGTGAATTCAAAGGGGCGCGGCGGCCCGCTCGGCCTGCGAAGCTGGGGGGACGCGCGCCCGCGTATTTTAACTCGAAACCCTCAGAAAGTCCGCCCGATGCTGAACCGGAAGAGGCTCTTGCGCTCCTGGATGAACACGGTCTTGGCGTTCGGGTTGTAGGCGTAGATGAGCCGGAACGGCACGTTGACGACCGGGAGTTGGATGCGCACCTCGGCCCCGACGCTGGATCGGTAGTCGCCGAGGCGCGAAAAAATGCTGTCCTGGAGCCGGGCCACCGTGTTCGTCTGCACGCCCGAGTCCTCGGCCCCCGTCCGGCGGAAGGCGCGCAGGAAGACGGGCTGGACGCCGAAGGGCAGCCCCGTCGCCGGGTTGAGCGGGCCGACCCTGGTGAGCGCCGACAGCTCCTCCTTCGTCAGCAGCCGGTCGCCCTGGACGACGAGCGCGAGGCCCCCCTGCGAGGGGGCGAAGGCGAGCGTCGGGTTGCGCCGGATGGCGAGCGTCGTCAGGCCGCCGAGCTGCGAGAGGAAGGGCACGTCGTCGAGCAGGTCGGTCGTGAACTCCTGGTTGGCCGTCGAGCGCAGGTTGAAGGCCGAGCCGATGTCGGCGAAGAGCGCCGCCTGGACGGGGCCGAAGATCGGGACGCGGTACTCGAAGTTGCCGAGGAGCTGCGTGTCGCCGCCGAGGAAGCGGAAGCTGCGGTCGATCAAGACCGAGTTGTTGCCCGACGAGCCGGTGAACGTCCCGAGGCCGACGAGCTGCTCGCGCAGGCCGGGCGTGACGCCGGTGACGGGCACCAGGTCGCCGGTCGGGGTGGCCGAGACCGCCACGTTCTGCGACGTGACGAAGACATCGAGGGGGACGATGGGGCTGATCGAGCGCACGTTGTAGCCGCGGATGGTGAACTCGTCGCCGAGGAAGAACCGCTCGTAGATGGGGACGCCGTTGATGAACGAGAGCGAGCCGCGCTGCGCCTGGCGGATCACGTCCGTGATGCCGAAGCTGGCGACGTGGCCGGCGACGACCCGGAAGCCGAAGACCTCCGGCGTCGTCGAGCGCTTGCGGCGGACGGGGATGAAGTGCGTGTAGGAGATCGTCGGCTGGTAGGTGCGCACGTCGCCGCCGAGGCCGGCGAAGGCGAAGGAGAGCGCCACCTGCCGCCCCTGCGTCGGGTCGATGGAGGCGTTGCGCGTGTCGTAGACGAGGGTCGGCGTCACCCGGCTCGTCAGGATGCTCGGCTGGCGGAAGACGACGGGGATGAAGGTCTCGGGGTCGTTCAGCTCGTTGACCGGCGGGTCCTCGATGGACGACTGCGAGATCGAGTAGGAGAGGCCGATGCGCGAGGCGCGCGCGATCTGCACGAAGCGGCGGCTGCGCGGCCGCCAGAACTCGACGAGCGGCGCGCTGGCGAACAGCGAGCCTCCCGTAGACTTCTGCGTGAAGAGGTTCGACTCGTCGACGTTCAGGGAGCTGACCGGGTCGATGAGGCCCGTCAGCGCGTTGAAGTTCGACGAGAGGATGGTGCCCTCGCCGAAGAACTTGCGCGACTCGGTGAAGACCGAGAAGCCGAGCGAGATCGGGCGGTCGCGGACGTACGGCTCGGTGAACGAGAAGAGGAACGAGCGCTGGCGGTTGCCGAAGGCGAACTGGAAGGAGAGCGACTCGCCGCGGCCGAGCAGGTTGTTCGTCGAGTAGTCGAGGCCGAAGAACGAGCCGCCGATGCCGGACAGCCCGCCGTTGAAGGAGATCTGGTTGCGGCCGCGCTCGGTGACGCGCAGGTTGATGTCGACCTCGCCCAGCTCCTCGTTGGTGCGGAACTCGGCGTCCTTGTCCTTGTCGATGGGGTCGAAGAAGCCGGTCTGGTTCAGGCGCAGCGTCGAGTACTCCCAGAGCGTCTGGTCGAAGATGTCGCCCTCGTTGACGGCCACCTCGCGGCGCAGCACGTTGTCGCGCGTGTAGGTGTTGCCGGAGAACTCCAGCCGGCGGAGCGTGAACTGCTTGCCCTCGTTGATGGTGATGGTGAAGTCGGCGATGCCCTCGCCGGGCTTCTGCGGGTTGTCCTTGAAGGAGGGCGAGACGTCGTACTCGTACTGGATGAAGCCGGCGCGGCCGTAGAGCTTGTCGAGGTCTTCGGCCAGGGCCTTGACGATGCGCTGGCCGTTGGCGACCTCGCCCGTGCGCAGCCCGATGACCTGCCGGATGACCTCCTCCGAGTAGATGGAGTTGCCCTCGATCTTGATCTCGCCGAGGCGGTAGAGCTTGCCCTCGACGACGGGGATCGTGACGCGCAGCCCCTCGTCCACCGAGGAGAGCAGCGGGAGCGGCAGGATGGGGAAGCCGGTGCGCTTCGGCCCGAGGCCCTCGACCTGCGGCTCGCCGGTGCGGGATTCGAGGTAGCCCTTCGAGCGCATGTGCGGGATGACGTTCTGCCGCAGGTCGTATTCGAGCTTGTCGAGGTGGAGGATGTCCTGCCCCTTGAAGCGCGAAATCAGCCCCGCCTCCTTGACCAGCTTCATCGCGCCGCGCAGCTCGCCGTCGGAGAAGACCTGGTTGCCCTCGAACTGGATGTCGACGACGCGGACGCGGTCGCCCTCGTCGACGTTGAAGGTGAGTCCGACCGAGGTGGCCGAGACCTCGTCGACGGCGGTGTTGATGGTCGCGTTCGGGTGGCCGCGCTGCGCGAGCAGCTCGCGGATGACGCGCTCGGCCGCCTTGACCTTGACCGGGTCGTAGGTCGTCTCCTTCGAGACGCCGACGCGCTGCTCGCGGAACTCCTTGAGGAGGTCGGCCTCGCCGACGCTCTTGAGGCCCTTGAACTGGAGGTCGCGGATGACGGGCAGCTCCTCGACGTGGAAGATGACGATGACGCCGCCGCGCGGCCCCTGCTCGGTCGAGACGCGCGTCTCGGTCTTGTTGAAGAACGGGAGGTTGAGCAGCGCCTGGAGGTCGCGGCGCACCTGCGCCTCGTTGAAGGCGTCGCCGGGGCGCGTCTGGATGTGGTAGAGGATGGCCTCGTCGGGGAGGCGGCGGTTGTTGTCAATGATGACTTCCTCGACGAGCCTCTGCTGCTGCTGCGGGGCGGGCGGCTGGCCCTCCTGCGCCCGCGCCCGCGCGAAGGGCAGCGCCATTTCGAGGAGCATGAGGCCGCCCACCAGGGCGGCCACGA
Organism: Acidobacteriota bacterium; assembly: GCA_030860645.1. Lineage (GTDB taxonomy): Bacteria > Acidobacteriota > Blastocatellia > Pyrinomonadales > Pyrinomonadaceae > QHXN01. The sequence continues at coordinate 321 of JALZHT010000384.1, read as the reverse complement.
CACAGGGCCACGGCGCGCGAATTGGCATAGACTTAGTTTTTCGCCTCAAGGATGACTTCTTGAATGAGTTCGGGAGACTTTTCTAATAGAAACGCTCAGAGACGTGTCGGCCGCGCGGGCGGCCCGGCCGGGCGCGGGGCGCGCGGCGTCGCGGGTGCGTTTTTCGGTTCGGCAGCCTTTGGATTCACGCCGGGCCGCGCCCCGTTGCCAGCCGTCAAACTCCCGCGAAGTGGCGCATTATAAATGACAAAACGGGAATCTCAAACCACAAACAAGTAGACAGCAGGCAGCAGGCGGCAGCCGGTGGAAGCGATTTTTGCC
>JALZHT010000383.1 GCA_030860645.1 Acidobacteriota bacterium | reverse complement strand
TTCGAGAGCCGCGTGATGAGCGCGTCGGCCAGCCCGACGCCGAGGAAGGCCGCGCCCCTGTCGCCGTCGGCGGCGTGGCTGAGGAGTTTAAGCGGGAGGACGGCCAGCGTCTTCTCGCCGGCGGGCGTCTCGGCGGCGGGCGTCTTCGCGGCGCGGGGCGCGGGGAAGTAAGCGGGCGCGGAGACGGGGCGGCCTTCGAGGTGGCGCGCGATGTCCTCGCGCAGCTCGTCGGCCGTGCGGTAGCGGCGCTGCGGCTCCTTGCGCAGCGCCTTCATCACGATCTGGTCGACGCCGCCGGCCAGCTCGCGGCGCAGGTCTTCGAGCGAGGAGGCGTCGCGCGCCCGCAGCAACGCGTCGAGCGTGGCCGGGCCGCCGTCGCCGACCGGCAGAATCTCTTCGGCGCTCGCGACCGTCACGCTCGGCCGCTCCGGCTCGTCGTCGCAGATGACGCGCGAGACCTCGTGCGGCGAGCGGTGGCGCAGGCGGTACGGGCGGTGTCCGGACAAAAGCTCGTAGAGCAGAACGCCGAGCGAGTAAACGTCGGAGGCGGGCGTGACGGCGAGGCCCTGCACCTGCTCGGGCGAGGCGTACTCGGGCGTCATCAGCCGCATCGCCGTCGCCGTCATCGGCGAGGTATCGGCGGCCAGCTCCGGGTTGAGCAGCTTGGCGATGCCGAAGTCTAAAAGTTTCGGCACGCCGGCCGCGGTGACGAGGATGTTCGAGGGCTTGATGTCGCGGTGGATGACGAGGTTCTGGTGCGCGTAGGCGACGGCCGCCGCGAGCTGCGAGAAGAGTTGGAGGCGGGCGCGCACCGGAAGCCCCCGCTCGTCGCAGTAATGGTAAAGCGGCTGGCCCTGGATGTACTCCATGACGAAGTAGGGCAGGCCGTCGTCGGTCGAGCCGCCGTCGAGCAGGCGGCCGATGTTGGGGTGGTTGAGCGAGGCGAGAATCTGGCGCTCGTTGCGGAAGCGGCGGAGGATGAAGTCGGTGTCCATCCCGCGCTTGACGAGCTTGACGGCGACGCGGCGCTGGAAGGCGCTGTCGGCGCGCTCGGCCAAATAAACAGCGCCCATCCCGCCGCGGCCGATCTCGCGCATGAGCCGGTAGGCGCCGACGCGGCGGCCCTCCATCGGGTCGGTCTCGTCCACGGGCGGCGGGGCGAAGAGCTGCGACTCGTCCACGGCGGGCCGGCGCGACTCGTCGAAACTCCCGGCGCGCTCGAACTGGCCGACGAGGGCTTCGACCTGCTCGCGCAGCGCCGCGTCGCCCGCGCAGGCCCGGTCGAGAAAGGCCACGCGCTCGGCCGGCGCGAGGTCGAGCGCCGCCTGAAAAATCTCTTCGATCTGCTTCCAGCGTTCCGAGGACATAAGAAAAAAAACGAATGACGGGCGGCGAGTGAGAACGGCGTCTTTCTCTTGTCACCTGTCACCCGTCACTATAAACAACACCGCCGCTTTCATCAATCGAACCAAAAAATGGCCGGCGGCCGGTAAAAAAGTGAGGCCCGGCCGACGACGGTTGAGCGTCCGCGCGTCTGCGCCCCAACGCAGAGGGCACGGAGGAGACACAGGGCACACAGAGAAGGATTTGGATTTCTCTGTGTGCCCTGTGTCTCCTCCGTGCCCTCTGCGTTGAAATGACCGCGCCCCACGCTCGACTGACGCGGCGGCGCGAATCTGCAATCCCCAGCACCGTCCCTGTGTAAACGCGATAACCGCCGGCGCGTTGAATCAACCCCGCCGGCACAAAAAAAACTTCGCCGCGCCTGACACAACTCCCGCGAGTCCTGCGCGTTTATTTGTCGAAGGCCGCCGCGCCGCGGGGCCACGGAGAAAGGAGGGGTAAGAAATGAAAGGGCCCGCCCCCTTGTTTCGGACGAGACCGGGGGCCTGGCCCTTTTTGTCGCCCGTGAGGGGCTGACTGATTAATCCCTCACGGCGTCAGCCCTCTCTCACGCCGCCGGCTTCAGGTACTGGTCGAGCCAGTCGAGGACATTCGTGTACCAGAAGCGGGAGTTCTGCGGCTTGAGAATCCAGTGGCCCTCGTCGGGGAAGACGATGAGCTTCGAGGGCACGTCCTGCTTTTGCAGGTAGGTGAAGAGCTGGAGGCCCTGGTCGACGGGCACGCGGTAGTCGAGCTCGCCGTGCGTGACGAGCGTCGGCGTCTTGAAGTTGCGCACGTGCAGGTGCGGCGACCACTGCTCGTAGAGCTTGGGGCTGTCCCACGGCGTGCCCTTGAATTCCCACTCGGCGAACCACAGCTCCTCGGTCACGCCGTACATGCTGACCGTGTTGAAGACGCCGGCGTGCGAGACGAAGGCTTTAAACTTGACGGCCGGGTGGTCGTTGTGGCCGAGCAGCCAGTTGACCATGTAGCCGCCGTAGGACGCGCCCGCCGCGCCGACGCGCTCGCGGTCGACGAAGGGCATCGCCGCGACTTTCACGACGCCGTTCATCAAGTCGGTGTAGACCTTGCCGGCCCAGTCGCCCGAAATCTCGTTGGTGAACTGCTGGCCGAAGCCGGTCGAGCCGCGCGGGTTCGGCATCAGCACGACGTAGCCGCGCGCGGCGTAGACCTGCGGGTTCCAGCGGTAGCTCCAGTTGTCGTACCACGCGCCCTGCGGCCCGCCGTGGACGAGCACGACGAGCGGGTACTTCTTCGAGGCGTCGAACTGCGGCGGGCGGAAGAGCCAGCCCTGCACCTGCGCGCCGGCCGCGCCCTCCCACGTCACCTCCTCGGCCGGGCGCAGCGAGAACTGCTTCATGAATTCGTCGTTCATGAGCGTCAACGGCGTAGCCGTCTCGGTGACGCCCGCCGGCGAGGTGAGCATCGCGCTGTAAATCTCGGCGGGGCGCGCCGCGGTCGAGCGCGTGAAGACGAGGAGCCGCCCGTCCGGCGAGACGTTCACGTCGTCGTTGAAGCCTTCGATGATTTTCCTGACCGAGCCGTCGGCGACGGACGCGAAGAAGACGGGATGCCGGCCGCGCTCGCCCGCGGTCAGGTAGACGCCCTGGCCGTCGGGCGCGAACGCGACGCTCTCGACGTGGGCGTCGAACTTCGGCAGAAGCTCGCGCGTCGTGTTCGAACGCCGGTCGTAGAGCATGAGCCGCCAGCGGTCGCTCTCGAACATGGGCGTGGACTGCGAGCGGTAGGCGAGGAAGCGGCCGTCGGGCGAGTAGACGGGCGAGGAGTCGGCCCCCTTATTGTCGCCGGTCAGGCGGCGGGCTTCGCCGCCCCCGACCGCGACGACGAAGAGGTCGCTGTTGGTCGAGGTGGCCTCCACCTTGTCCGTGTTGCGCACGAAGGCCAGCTCTTTAGAGTCGGGCGAGAAGGCGTAGCCGGCGGGGCCGCCCAGGCTGAAGGGCGGGGCGTCGAAGTCGCCGGGCGTCAGGTCGCGCGCCGCGCCGCCCCCGGCGGGGACGACGAAGACGTGCGTGCGCTTGCCGCCCTTCCAACTCGTCCAGTGTCGGTAGAGCAGGCGCGTGGCGACGTGCGCCTTCACCTTGTTGGCCTCGGCCTCGGCGGCGCGGCGCTTGTTGCACTCGTCGTCGGCGCAGTCGGGGTAAACGTCGGAGGCGAAGGCGATGAGGCGGCCGTCGGGCGACCAGACGGGGTCGGCCGCGCCGGTCGAGATGCTCGTGACCTGGCGGCGGTCGCCGCCCGCGGCGTCCATCGTCCAGATTTGGCCGCCGGTGACGAAGGCGAGGCGGCGGCCGTCGGGCGACCACCGCGGCGTGGTCGCGCTGGCGTCGCCGCTGGTTATTTGTTTCGGCTCGCCGCCCCCGACCGGCACGACGTAGACGTGCGTCCGCGTGCGGTTGGCCTCCACGTCGGGGACGCCCACGGTGAAGGCGACGAGGCGGCCGTCCGGCGACAGCCGCGGGTCGCCCACGCGCCGAATCTTCAACAACTCGTCCACCGTGAACGGCCGCACCGCCTGCTGCCGCGCCGCGGCCGCGGCGCACGCGCCGGCGACGAGCACGCAGACGAACAAAGGTCTCACGAAGCGTCTCATGGTCTTCTCCTCAAGATGACTTTCTCGGCATGAGCTGGCAGGCAGGAGGAGAATTTACCACAGGCGCGTGCCGATGGACTACGGGCAGGACGGGATCGCGCGCCGGGCGCGGGCGGGCCGCGGCGCGGGGCCGCTCAGCGCGGAAGCGCCC
>JALZHT010000382.1 GCA_030860645.1 Acidobacteriota bacterium | reverse complement strand
CGGCCGGCGCGCCCGACGCCGGGGCCGTCGAACGTTTCGTTTACGCCGAGGCGCGCCGGAGCCGCCTCGTCTTTGTAGACGGCCACTTCCGGCCGGAGTTTTCGGCGCTCGACGCGCTCCCGGCGGGCGTCGTCGCGCTCGACCTGATCGAAGCCGCGCGCGGCGAACACGCCGCGGCCGTCCGCGAGAAGCTCGAAACGGAGCGCCGCGGCTCGGCTTTCGCGTCGCTCAACACGGCCTTCACCGGCGGCGGCGCGTTCGTGCTCGTCCCGCCCGGCGCGCGCGCCGGAGCGCCCTTGCAACTCCTCTTCCTGTCCACGCAGGACGGGGCCGCGTCGTTCCCGCGCGTCCTCGTCTCGGCCGGGCACGGGTCGGGCCTCGACATCATCGAGAGTTACGCGGCCGCGGCCGACTCTTCCTATTTCACGAACGCCGTCGTCGAGGTCTACGTCGGCGAGGGCGCGCGCGTCACGCACTACAAGGTGCAGGATGAGGGCGACCGCGCCTTCCACGTCGCCTCGACGCGCGCCGACCTGGGGAGGGACGCCGCCTACGACCTGACGACCGTGACGCTCGGCGCGCGCCTCTCGCGCCACGACATCGAAGTCCGGCTCGGGCACGAGGGCGCGGAGTGCCACGTGGACGGCCTCTACATTGTCGGCGAGGGCCAGCACGCCGACACGCACTCGCTCATAGACCACCTCCGGCCGCACGGCACGAGCCGCCAGAATTACAAGGGCATCCTCGACGGCAAGTCGCGGGCCGTCTTCAACGGCCGCGTCTTCGTCCACCGCGACGCGCAGCAGACCGACGCCGTGCAGAGCAACAAGAACCTCCTGCTCTCCGCGGAGGCGCGCGTCGACACCAAGCCGCAGCTCGAAATTTTCGCCGACGACGTGAAGTGCGCGCACGGCGCGACCGTGGGCCAGCTCGAAGAGGAGGAGCTGTTCTACCTCCTCAGCCGCGGCCTCCACCCCGACCTCGCGCGCAACCTCCTGACCTACGGCTTCGCCGAGGAGATCGTCGGGAAGATCAAGTTCGACTCCATCCGGGCGCAGTTGGACGGGGCCATCCTCAACCGCCTGCACGCCCGCCTGGAGGTCTGAGGGTGAAAGCGATGATTGCGACCGAACAGACCCCGACAACCAACGCCGAGGCTCCCGGCTGGGACGTGGAGCGCGTGCGCGAAGACTTCCCCGTGCTCCGGCAGACGGTCAACGGCAAGCCGCTCGTCTACCTCGACAACGCGGCCTCGGCGCAGGTGCCGCGGATCGTCATCGAGCGCGGCGCGAAGTACCTGCGCGAGGAGCACTCGAACATCCACCGCGGCGTGCACTACCTGAGCCAGCGCGCCACCTCGGCCTACGAGGGCGCGCGCGAGAAGGCCCGCCGCTTCATCAACGCGCGCGAGGCCCGCGAGTGCATCTTCGTCCGCGGCTGCACCGAGGGCATCAACCTCGTCATGCACGGCTACGGCCGCAAGTTCGTGCGTGAGGGGGACGAGATCGTCGTCTCCGAGATGGAGCACCACTCGAACCTCGTGCCGTGGCAGATGCTCTGCGAGGAGAAGGGCGCGCGCCTGCGCGTCATCCCGATGAACGACGCGGGCGAACTCATCCTCGACGAGTTCGACGCGCTCCTCAACGAGCGGACGCGGCTCGTCTGCGTCGGCCACGTCTCGAACGCGCTCGGCACCATCAACCCGGTCAAGGAGATTACCGCCCGCGCGCACCGCCTGGGCGTGCCCGTGATGGTGGACGGGGCGCAGGGCGCGCCGCACCTCCAGATAGACGTGCAGGATTTGGACTGCGACTTCTACGCCATCTCCGGCCACAAGATGTTCGCGCCGACGGGCAGCGGCGTCCTCTACGGCAAGGCCGAGTGGCTGGAGAAGATGAACCCCTTCATCGGCGGCGGCTCGATGATCCGCACCGTCACCTTCGAGAAGAGCACCTACGCCAACATCCCCGACAAGTTCGAGGCCGGCACGCCCGCCATCGCCTCGCAGATCGGCCTCGGCGCGGCGATTGACTATTTGACGGGCCTCGACCGCGCGCGGGCGCACGCCCACGAGCGGGAGTTGCTCGCCTACGCGACCGAAAGGATCACGGCCGTCGAGGGCGTCCGCGTCATCGGCACGGCGCGCGAGAAGGCGAGCGTCCTGGCCTTCGTCATCGAGGACGTGCACCCGCACGACGTGGGCACCATCCTCGACCAGGAGGGCATCGCCATCCGCGCCGGCCACCACTGCGCGCAGCCCGTCATGCAGCACTTCAACGTGCCCGCCACGGCCCGCGCCTCCTTCGCCTTCTACAACACGCGCGAGGAGGTCGACCGCCTCGCCGCCGCCGTGCAGAAGGTGATCGAAGTGTTCAACTGATTTTTGATTTGCGATTTTTGATTTGCGATTGGAAGGCTCTCGCTTCGTCTTCCAATCGAAAATCGCAAATCTAAAATCAAAAATTCTCTTATGTCCGAACTGAGCGAGCTGTACCAGCAGGTCATCCTCGACCACAACAAGAAGCCGCGGAATTACCGCGCGCTGGAGAACGCGAACCGCGTCGCGGAGGGGCACAACCCGCTGTGCGGCGACCAACTGACGGTCTATTTGCGGATGGAGGAGAACGCGGTCGGCGAGGTGAGCTTCGTCGGGTCGGGGTGCGCCATCTCGAAGGCGTCGGCGAGCATGATGACGCAGGCCGTGAAGGGCAAGTCGCGCGAGGAGGCGAAGGCGCTCTTCGAGCAGTTCCACCGGATGGTGACGGGCGAGCTTGACGAGGAGGCGGAGCCGAACCAGCTCGGCCGGCTGAAGATTTTCGCGGGCGTGCGCGACTACCCGGCCCGCGTCAAGTGCGCCAGCCTCTCCTGGCACACCCTGCGCGCCGCCCTCGAAGGCGAGGAGACGGCGACGACCGAGAACGTCGGCCCCTGAAGGGATTTTAGATTTGCGATTTTTGATTCGGCCACCAGCCGTCAAGTATGGGTTCCACTTTTACTGATAAACTGGCGGCCGATGCTTTTTAATCGCAAATCTAAAATCTAAAATCAAAAATCCACCGGAGCATGTGCCGGCCATGAACATCGCACGCATCGAGATGCGCGAGATACGGCTGCGCCTCCGACACTTCTTCGAGACCAGCTTCGGGCGCACCGTCGAGCGCCGCATCCTGCTCGTCCGCGTCCTCGACCGGGAGGGCGCGGAAGGCTGGGGCGAGTGCACGGCCGGCGAGGGGCCTTTCTACAGCGAGGAGTGGGTTGACGGGGCGTGGGAGGTGACGCGCGCCTTTCTGGCCCCGATGGTTTTGGGGCGCGAGGTCGGGGCGGCCGCCGAGGTGGGCGGGCTGTTGGCGCGCGTGCGCGGCCACCGGATGGCGAAGGCGGCGATTGAAACGGCGTGCTGGGATTTGGAGGCGAGGCGGCTCGGCGTCCCGCTCTGGCGTCACCTCGGCGGGACGCGGGCGGAGATTCCGTGCGGCGTCTCCATCGGCATCCAGGACTCGCACGCAGAGCTGTTGGACAAGATCGGGCGCGAGCTGCGCGACGGCTACCAGCGCATCAAGATTAAAATCAAGCCGGGGTGGGACAGGGAAGTGGTCGAGGCGGTGCGCGCCGAGTTCCCCGACATCCTCCTGATGGTGGACGCCAACTCGGCCTACACGCTCGCCGACGCGCCGCTCTTCCGCGCGCTCGACGCGCACCGCCTCCTGATGGTCGAGCAGCCGCTCGCGCACGACGACATGTACGACCACGCGCGGCTCCAGGAGCAGATCGAGACGCCCGTGTGCCTCGACGAGTCCGTGCGTTCGAGCGAGGACGCGCGCAAGGCGCTCGCGCTGGGCGCGTGCCGGATCGTCAACGTGAAACTCGGCCGGGTGGGCGGGCACGCCGAGGCGCGGCGGGTCGAGGCGGTCTGCCGCGAGCGGGGCGTCCCCGTCTGGTGCGGCGGGATGCTGGAGTCGGGCGTCGGCCGCGCGCACAACATCGCGATGGCGACACTCGAAGGTTTCACCCTGCCGGGCGACGTGTCGGCGAGCGCGCGTTACTGGGAGGAGGACATCATCGAGCCGCCCGTCACCGTCACGCCGCGCGGGACAATCGTCGCGCCGGACGCGCCCGGCATCGGCTACGAAATCAAGCTCGACCGCGTCGAATCGCTGACCGTGCGGAAG
>JALZHT010000028.1 GCA_030860645.1 Acidobacteriota bacterium | reverse complement strand
CGCGCGGCGCGGCCAGGCGGCCGAACCGGGTGCCGACAGGTACTGGGCCGCCCAGCGCGACGTCGAGGCGGCCATCCGGCGGCTGGGGGAGTACCTCAGGCAGTCCCCCGACGGGGAGCACGCCCCGGCGGCGCGCCGGCAGCTCGCGGCGCTCAAGAGCCTGACGGTCAGCGCCTCCGCACCTGAGTGGATCCTGATGGGGGAGCGGGCCTTCCGCGAGGTGCCTGAGTGGAGGGTGGCGACGGTCGACCTCCGAGCCGACAAGACCCGCCTGACGGTCGAGATCGCCTGCCGGCGCGAGGACGGCGGAGACTGCTACTTCCGCCCGTTCGACCGCCATCCGCTGGTGCTGATCGATAACGGCGGGCGCGCACACCCGATGATCGAGGCGGGTCCTCTCCCCGTGGATGTCCGCCTCAGAGGCGGAGATGACAGGGGCGCTACCCTCTCGGGCGGCCGTGCCATCACCGTCACGGTCGACTTTGCGCCCCTGCCGGCGGACGCCGCCTCGGGTCAGATCTACTACCGCGACGACAACCGGGCCAGGCCGGCCAGATTCGCCCTCACCCATCGAAGGTGAACATGAGAAATAGTCAGGCGGATTTCGGCCACCGGACCGTGGCGTACGTCAGGCGGCAGTTCGGCGAGCACCTGTGCACGTTCCTGCTGGCCGGGCGCGGGGAGGACGAGGCGGCTTGGCGTCGCTCCTTCGCCGTCGCCGAACCAGGCGAGGGTGGCATCGCGCGCGAGCGGTACGTCGAGGCCGTCGCCGACGGCCGGGGGACCTTGCCGCACGGGGGCGACCCTCTCGTCTTGGGTGCCGTCTTCAAACTGTTCTTGGAGGCGGGAGAGACCGGCAACGTGATGTTCCGCCTGAGCGAGCTGTTCAGGCTGCTGCCCCCGGACGGCGCTTGGCACTGGGAGGCCGTCGACGCGGCGCTGTGGAGATACTTTAATACTTCCTACCGGGAGGTGCTGAAGACCGGCCACGGGGCGACGGGGAGTGGGCACCCCGCCGTCATCAGGGCGAGCCGCTTGATCACGGGGTACGATTACGAGCAGTCACCGGATGGCGGGGGGGACGGGCAGACGTATATAGACATAATCTTCAACGTCGACTTCATCGAGCAGCTCAAGCGGGGGGCGTTATTCGGCATCGATTGGAAACGTGTCGCATCGCTCACGCGGCTGCCGTCAGAGAGTGGCTGAAGGCGACGAGGTTGAAGGAGCCGATAAGCCGCCTCAATTCCGGGGTCGACTTCTCTCATATAACCTCACTTCTCATCCCGTCCGATAAAGTGTACATATTATTTATACTATATAAACAATATATACTGTATGATACTTATCGGACCCTTTTTTTTGTCGCGAGCAGACGTTGTATGAAATGTCACCTCATGACATTTCTTCGCAAATGTCAGGTGTATATATTCAACCTACATTTCCCTGCCAAAGGTTGACACCAATTAACTTGCCGCATAATATGTCGCCCGCTCTACGCAAGTAAGACAGGTCTTCACTCACGCAATACGTCGGCCAAAATGAAAATTCACCCTTCCCTCTCATGAGGGAGCAGCCCCGGATGTTTCTCTCCGCGATGTTGCTCCCGAATCGCTTATGTCACTCAGTGTCGAATATGGTCATTGTCCCATAACGGGCAGGATGGCCTACGCACTCTACGACGGGGAATCTCCGATCATCCCCGCGACCGTCTACCTGCGCCACCTCGGGGAGAATGCCGGCCTTGATCCGAATACGATCCTGTCCGCGGCTTACGCCCTGAAGACCTTCTTCGAGTTCCTCCGTGAGAACGAGACGTCTTTTTGGGAGTTAACGCCCCGCTTCATCAAGCAGTTCAAGCGCTTTCACCTGACGCGGAAGGACGCTGACGGGCGGCCCAGCATCCGTAAAAAGACGGCCCGTCTTTACCTCACGGCGGTCAAAGGCTTGGTTCATTACTGGCGCGGGTTGCAAGACGACGACCCCTTCTTCGCCGACGCCGTCGCTGAGTTGGACGGGCGGAGGGAGAGGAAAAGCAGGCGGGGCATGCTGCTCCACTCGTCATGGAACGCGCGCGTCCCGAGCAGCACCTGGCGGGTCAGAATACCTACGGCGGAGGCGCACGATAAACAGAGATATAAAGGGCTGCCCCGCGAGTCCTGCCTCAGGGTGATGGAAGTGCTTGAGGGCGGCCCCCGCGGCTCCGAACTGGAGACGATGTTCTACTACCGGGATCGCGCGGTCTGGACTTTCCTGCTCATGACCGGGTTGCGTAAGGGCGAGCTGGTGCGGGTCAGGTGGGAAGACGTCGAACCGCACACCGGCGTGGTTTACCTGAAAGACAGGCCGGAAGACGCCTGGCTAGGGGATTTGAAGACGGGGCCGGGCGAGGTGTTCGTCACCACGACGAACCCGTACTGGGATTTCCTTGACGAGTGGATCATGCGCGGCCGCTGGATAACCGAGTCGATGCTGAAGGCCCGGGGCGAAGAAGACCACGGGCTGTTGTTCTGCAACCGGGACGGAGGCCCCCTCACTCAGGCGGCCGTCGATCACCTCTTTAAGCGGCTCAAGACCGCCTGCGGATTCGGCCCCGAAGTGTTCTTCAGCCCCCACATCACGCGGCACACCATCGCCTGTGTGATGCTGAACAACGGGGTTGAGTTAACCGAAGTGCAGAGGTTCCTTCGCCACCGCTCCGTCACGAGCACGGAGATTTACGCGGAGGTCTCGACCGTTAATTTGCGACGCGCCATGGAAGGTTTTTGGGCGCGGTATGAGGTGACAGGATGATGCCCGGCACGGAATCGGATTCCGCGCCGAGGGAGGTGCGGCAGGCCCTCAACGGCGAGATCGCCCGTCAAGGCTATAGGTACGAAATCTCTTTCCCGCGCTCCAACGGTAACCGCCGGGTTCGCTATGATTACGACTTCAGCGACCATCCCTTGCGCGACTTGTATCGCCTTTTCATCCTTGGGGACGCCGAAGAGCTGGCGGGCGGGTCCATCAACCAGCGGTGCAGAGCCCTCAAGACGCTGGACGAATTCATGTCCGGCACGGCCACGCGCGACTTAAACCCTGAGACTTTCATCGCTTTCGTCCACTGGCTATCGGAGGCCAGAAAGAAAGATGGCGGGCGCAGATTTGCAGAAACAAGCTTATCTACCCTCATCCATAACACCAAGGCGTTTTACCTCTCCGGCCTTCATCAAGGGCGCCCAGGGTGGAGCCAGCGTGACTTGGACGCGATTACCACGGCCGCAAACCGGGCCTTATGGGGTGTGAAAGGGCGCATTGCGCAGCAGTCCATTGATAAAGCCCTCTCGCTGGAGACCTTCTCCGACTTGGCGAAGGCCGTCGCGTTGGAGTTCGGGCAATGCAAGCAGGTCTGGGAGGCACGCCAGAGGGGTGAGCGGTCGAGCCTCTATAACCTCGACGCGCGGATGATGCAGAGGATTGATCCTAATCCGTTCGTAGTTTTATCTCTCCTAGGGGCGATGAGGCACGGGTTCCGGGCGACGGAACTGAACTCGCTGACACCTTCTGACATTCGCGTGGATGAGGTTAACGGCCAACATGATCTTTACGTCCACGCGCCGGATAAAACTGACGGCTACGTCCCGGTCGATGATAGTTTCCTACTCTCCTGGCGGTTCTGCGAGGCGTGGAGCGCAGAGGCGCGCGAGATGGTCGGCCGCCCCGGGGAGGAGGTCTTTCAGGATGCCTTGTTCGTCTACCTGCCGACTAACAGCTATAACACACACCCTTTAATGCGCTTTGATACTTATCTTTTGAACAGGAGTCACCTGCCGTATTTCTTTAAGAAGTGGTTTGCCTATACGGTCACAGACGATGGAGGCAGTGAACGCCCGCTGCTGCACGCCGACGGCGACCCGACGCGCCCCCTGAAGATCGACTACCGCAAGATCCGGAACGCGTTCGCGGTTCGTTTCGCCGAACGGGAGCGGAACCGTGTCACCACCAGCCGGGTGCTGAGGCATAAGAACGTGCACACGTCCGAGAAATTTTACCTCCATCAGACTCGCCTTGATCACGCGAGGAAGGTGCAAATCGCGCTGAAAGTCGAGGCCCGATTCCTGGCGATGGGGCTCAAGAACGCGGTAGCCGCCGGCGTGACCCCGGAGACGCTCCAGAGGGCGCGCGATGCCGGCGCGCTGACGCCGCACGGAATCTGCGGCACCGCCCTCGACGGTCAAAGCTGTGTTCGGGCGAGTGACTGCTTGGATTGTCCGCACCTCATGGTGCTCGACGGCGCCGCGACACGCTTTCTGGAGGATCGTGATAGACAACTCGCGATGGCCGAGGAACTTGAGACAGAAGGGGATCTGCGAGGGGCTGAAAATGCCCGGAGTCGCGCCAAGCTTTGCGAGGCGCACCTACTCAGGCTGCAACATGCTTACCACCGAGGCGCCAATGAATCCTAAACAAGATCACGTGATTGATTACTTCAGTTTCACGCGGCACAGCGACCAAAAGGTGGAGGTCGCGCGGAGAGGCGCCGGGGCCGAGACACGTACCTTCTGCTTTCAAGATGAGGTCTGGTACTTGTGGGATCTGTTAAGGCCGCACGAGTATAACGACACCGGCACCATCGTATTTTCTAAGGTCGCGCCGTGGCTGCGGGAAGACGCCAAGTTGTACATAGCCCACCTATGGCTCAGGATTAGGCCGACTGCAATCCAGATTCAGAAGACTATGGTCGCCATCCGCCATTTAGGAAGGCTGCTGCCCGATTTTGCCGGGCGGGTGATCGACTTGCGTTTACGGCACGCCCGGGAATTCTCCCGCCACTACGGCGAACTGGGGCTAAAGCCAATCACCAACCAAGGCACCCGGCGGTTCCTTAACAGGTTCGTGATTTTCATCAGGCAACTCCACCCTGAGGTAAAGGATAACGACTTCAGAATTGAGTTACCCAAAGCACAGACACTCGTGTCTCAGTATCAGCCGCTAGAACAGAACGAGGGCGCGAGGGTCCCCACCGACGTGCTCGCGCAGGTGATCGATGCCTGCACCACGGACACCAACGCTTACTTTGAAGCGATCAAAGACTACGTCGACGTTGTCGACAACCCCCGCGAATACTTCCGGCAGTACACCCGGAAAAAGAAGCAGGGCCTGTTCCCGAGGCCCAAGCGAATGCCGGTTGTCAGGCATTTGCTCTCCAGGGCGGTTAAAGCCCAGGCCGTCATCTTAGCCATCTGCGTCGGCCGCCGCCCGGCCGCCGTGTGCAACACCGGGTATGACGTCAAGACTTCTAAATACTCCTGGACGAACGACGCGGGCCAACCTGAACGGGGAGTGATGGTGCGTTTCCGGGAAATGAAGATACGTAACGTAGATGAAGACGTGCCGTGCCCTGACGCGTTCGGCGACCTCGCGCTCAAGGCCCTCAAGACGGCGAAGGAGTTGACGGCCGAATTGCGGCGCCACAACCCGGAATGGGGGGACTATTTATTTCTCGTCCCAAGTATGCGCAGGAAGCGGGCTCGCGTCATAACTCTGAGGCAGATAAACACATATCTGAATGGTCATAAGAAATCCCTCGGAATCAGGCAGCGCTATAACATCCCCGGCGGGACCATCACGACGCATAACTTCCGTGCAACGCGCGCGACGAACATGTGGCTCGGCGGGCTCGCAGTGCACGAGGTCTCTTACGATTTAGGGCACGCCAGTGCGGAGATGACGATCCGCCACTATATCGTCGGGAAAGACGAGAGCCGCCGCAGATTTCAACAACTGATGGATCACGGGGCCCTAAGCGGTGCACTCGAAGAGATAGTCGGCGGGCGGGGCGGTGAGCGTATACGCCTCGACGAGCGGCGGTTAGAGATCATGCGGAAGCAGGGCCGTTACATAACTCCGACCCACTACGGTGGCTGCGATCTCGCACTGTCATCGGGGGACTGCCCGATGAGCTACGCGTGTTATACGGGGTCGGGGGACGACGGCGGCGGCTGTATTCACCACGTCCTTACGCCGGACGCCCTCCCCGCGCTCGAAGACGACAGGAGGGCCATCGAGGAGCAGATTTCCGCGTACGGGGCGGATCCTTCGTATCGCGTAGTCGTGGAGAACCAAACCAACCAACTCCGCGTCGTGGAGAGCACTATTATGCGCGCCCGAGACCTCCAGGTGCGGCTCGACGCGTGCCGCGGAGACTTATGTAGGTGCAAAAGAATCGGCCAGGAGATTGTCTGAAAATGAGGAAACGTAAGGATAACGACCAGCGCGCGGAGACGGAGCGCAGGTTGTGGAAATCTTTTGAGCAAATAAAAGCGGAGGGGAGGCCGACGGGGCCGACCGCCTTTGCTAAGGAGAATGGTATTAACCGCTCCTACCTTTACGAGTTCCACGAGTTGGCCGCGGCCGTCGCCGAGTATGGGAGGAAGACCCAGCCCAGCGTGTCCCGCCGCGGCGCCGGCGTGACCAAGACGGAGGCCAAGAAGCGCGACATCGATGACCGGGTGCGACGTGAGCATGCTCAATGGGCCAGAGAGATGCCCGAGCTGCGGGAGCAACTGACGAAGGCCACCGACACGGTCCGCAGCCAGAAAGAGGAAATTCAAGCCCTGAAAGACAGCCGGCAACGTCTCATGCGTGCCTATGAACTCTTGCTGATGCTGGCTTCGGAAGCCGGTGTCAGCCTCATGGAGATGCAAAAGATTCAAGAAAGCCTGCTCCTGACCACCGCCCCACCCGCCGGACAAGTCATCCACGCCAGCGCAAGGTTTGGGTCTCAGTAGTGAATGCGAAGCCGTCACGGGGATTTTGCGTTGGAGATATTATATACTGTATATAATGTATTCGGTCGCAGATATTTCAAGCCCCGGGCCTCGTCACGAAATCTCCATGCTCCGTGCCGTCCTGTTAATTTTAATCTTTACGGCGTTGTCGCCCGGTGGCGCCGCCGTGGCCCAGTCCGCCGCGGGTTCCCAGGATGCTAACTCCGGGGTGCGTTTTGAACGGGGGAGAAAGTCGGCGGAACTGCTGTATGTGTACGACGGACATTTCTACGTCAAGACCCAAATAAATAACGCGCCCCCCGTCTTTTTCCTGTTGGACACGGGCGCCTTCACCACGCTGATAGCACGCTCTTACGCGCAATCACTCGGGCTTGCGCCGATGTTTGATGTGGAGAAAAGAGAGTTTTTTGAAGCGCCCCTGAAATTCGACGGCCTCAGGGTTAATAACCAGCGCTTCGATGGCCAGCACCTCGCAGCTTGTTTCCCCACCGTAGGCATCCAGGTGTGCGGCATCCTCGGCTATGATTTCATCAAGAATTTTGTCCTAGTATTCGATCACCAAAAAGGGACCGTTAGCGTGCACGACGCGCGCACGTATAAACACCCTGACGGGGATGGAGCTAATTCCGAAGTAATACCTGTTAACCTGAGTGACAGGACACCTCACACTAAGATCGATTTATTCCTTGGGCGCAGTACGGAACCTACGAAAATAGATGTTATGTTTGACACCGGCTCTCCCATCCCTTTCTGCCTGACTGGAGAATTCATAGCCAAAGTGCGGGAGTCGGGTGAGACCTTCCAGGCGGTTAGGATAGGGCCGAGGCGGATTCCGCTTCAGGACCCTGTCACCTGTCCAAAGGCGCCACTACAGAAAGGGCCTACCAACTTTGATGGGCTGTTGGGGGGCTTGGCTTACTTATTCCCGAAAGTGGTCTTTGACTACCAGAATTCACGAGTGATTATCACTCATCTCGGTGACAGTAGACGGAAGTAGCTGAACCTGCTGGTTTCGTGAGACTTCTATGGCAGCGAAAATCATAGCTGTTTGTAACCAAAAAGGCGGCTCCGGCAAGACCACCCTGAGCATGCAGCTCGCCGGCGCGCTGGCGCGCCGCGGCAACAAGGTGCTCGTGGTGGACGCCGACCCGCAGGGCACGGCCACCCGCTGGGCCGCCTCGGCCGACGACGAGAAGCCCTTCCCCGCCTCGGTCGTCGGCCTGAGCGCCGCGAGCACCAAAGTCCACCGCGAGGTCAAGAAGTTCGTCGACGACTACCAGTACGTCATCATCGACTGCCCGCCGGCGGCGGACTCGCCCGTGCCGCAGAGCGCGCTGCTGATCGCCGACCTCGCCCTCGTCCCGATCATTCCCTCGCCTTTAGACATGTGGGCCGCCGTCGGCATCCGCCAAGTCATCGAGAACGTCGCTGACATCAACGAAAATTTACGGTCTCGCCTCGTAATAAATCAGTGCCAGCCGAATACGAGCTTAGCCAAAGAGGCGCTGGAGGTCCTGCCCGAATTCGGCATTGATCTGTGCAAGACATACATTCATCAGAGGCAGGTGTACAGACAGTCTGCCGTCTTCGGCCAGACGGTACATGATTTCGGGAGTCGTGCGGCACCGGCAGTCGAAGAGGTCGAGTCGCTCACGGGCGAAGTGCTTTCGCTTCTCTAGCGCCGGAACGGCCTGCCGGGTCGTGACCGAAGCACGTAGCGGGCGCCGTTAGGGGAGGTATTTCTATGGCGGACATGACGTTGGACAAGGTAATAGAAGAAGTGAACGCGCTCACGCCTGAGGACCGGGTGCGGCTGGCGAGGGCGCTATACGAGTGGCTGATCAAGCACTTCGGGCCGTCGTTAGACACGATACTGGAGGAAGCCAAGGCGCTGCCCCTAGAAGAGAGGGCGGAGTTGTGGAGAAGGTTGCAAGTGCTGATGGTGGCGTACTCCCAGCCGAGCGAGGACGAGTTTGAGCAGGCGTTATCGAAGCTCGGGATCTTGGGCGACGTCAAACTCCAGCACGCGGGGCCTGCGGCTTTCACGAACCGCCAGCCGATCACGCTGGAAGGGAAGCCCCTTTCCGAGCAGATCATCGAGGAGCGCAGGTAGGTGTCCACCTATTTCTTCGACAGCAGCGCCATCGTGAAACGTTACGTCAGCGAGAGGGGCACCGGATGGGTCTTGGGCGTCACTGACCCGAGGGCGGGTAATCGGATTCTCGTGGCACGGATCACGGGGGTGGAGGTCGTCGCAGCCCTCACGCGCGCCGGCCGCAACCGCGGCGCTACGGCAGCCGCGGCGACGGCGACGGCGGTCAGGCAGTTTCGGCATGACTTCGTCGCCGAGTACCGCATCGTCGAGGTAACCCCGTCCGTGTTGGGCCGGGCTATGACGCTGGCCCAAGCGCATGGGTTACGCGGTTATGACGCCGTGCAGTTGGCGGCGG
The DNA here is from genome assembly GCA_030860645.1 of Acidobacteriota bacterium. Lineage (GTDB taxonomy): Bacteria > Acidobacteriota > Blastocatellia > Pyrinomonadales > Pyrinomonadaceae > QHXN01. The sequence goes on along the minus strand of JALZHT010000028.1, from coordinate 7,904 downwards.
CTCTGGAGATCCAAGCCCTGCGCCCGCCGACAGTGATGTCATCGCTGACATTCGTTTCTGCCGACGCGGAACTCAACACAGCGGCCGTCACCGAAGGGCTGCCGGTAAACAACCCGAACGCCCATCCGTAGCTCGGTTAAAGATAGCAGTCAAATGTCAGGCCGGGGTTAATCCGTATGGCTAAGAGAGACATGAAGACGGCCCTCGGGGCCTCGCTGAAGGCCGAGGAGCAGGCCGTCAGAAATCGGTTCGATAAGGCCGAAACGGCACTGGCTAAGAAGACTACCGCCCGCCCATCTAGACAGGAACAGCAGTCGAACGGGGCCGGCAAGGTCATCCGGGACAGTTTCACCATCCCGGACGGCGAATACGAGCTAATCTCCAAGATTAAGAAGCGGTGTATGAAGGCGGGCATCGGCGCGAACAAGAGCGAGGTGTTGCGCGCCGGCCTCGCGGCCCTCGACTCGATGCCGGATAAGGAACTCGCGAAGCTGTTTGAAAAACTACCGCGCGTGAAAACGGGCAGGCCACCCTCCAAACAGTGACGCGGCGCGGGCCCGCGCCGCGTTACCTCTCAATATAGCCCAGGAGCCGCCGCCCCAGAGGGGTCACGAAGTGATGGAGGTTCTGGGCGCCGGCCCCAGTCATCAGCACATGAAAGCTCGACAGGTCGGTGACCTTCATCTCGTTGAGGTCGCCGACGAGGGCCTTAACCCGCTCCTCCGGCATGCCGGGCAGGCGGGCCACCAGGGTCTGGCCCGGCGAGCTGGCCCACACGGACGGGTCCACATCCCCCCGGACGAACGCCTGGAGGACCCGGAGGTGGTCGGGCTCAAGTCCCTCAAGCGCGCGCAGGACGCGGAGCTGCTCGTCGTAGGGCTCGCCGGGCGACTCTATCGCCCCGGCCAGGAAATTCTTGTAGACGCGCCTCTTCTCCTCGCTCCTTTCGTCGGCCGCTTGGCGCAGTGTCCGCTCCAGAAGCTCCTCGAAGTCCTCGGTCTTGACGTAAGCCTCCGACGCCTCGGATTTGAAGTCTTTAAGTTCGCGAGCCACGCCCTCCAGCACCTCCCGGACGCGCCCGAGCTTCCGGTTGACGGACATGCCGCCCAGGACGGCGGCCACCGCGCCGCCGATCCAAGGGACCATGTTCGTCACGACGGCCGCCACGTCCAAGGCGGTCTCCGCCCGCGTGCCGGCCGGCACCAACCCGACCTCGTCATCGGTTTCCTGATCCGCCACAACCTACCTCCCAAGCCGGCGACTCATCCCGCCGCCCGCGCTTACCTAAGACCCGCACCAAGGGGGTGACGTGAATACGAAACTGCCGTCGGCCGCTGGGCGGCGGGCCCACGGCCTCCTGGGGCGGCCCGGGCACCACGTTTTATACAGAATCTTATGCCGCGGCCCCTCCCCGTGCTCGCGCATGAATCCGGCGAGGGGCGTTTCGTGCAGCCTCTGCGGGCGCTTGTTGAAGATGACCAGATAGCTGAAAAGGCTCCCGTCCTCGCCCCGCCGGTCGAGGATCTCGAAGAGCCGCATCATCTTCTCGAAGTCCTTCTCGATGAGCCTGAGCATGGCCCGGTTAATCCCCGACCGGGCGAACTTCAATTCGAGGGTGACCGCCTTGCCCCCGATCTCATACTGCTTGCTCGGCAGGGGCGACGCCCCGGGGAAGAGGCTGCCCCCGGAGCAGAAAGGGTCGATGGTCGGCCCCGCGTGGCCGCGCACGACGCTCATGTGCTCGGGCTCGACGATGGTGAGGTCGGGCTTGATGCGGAGCCTTCTGTTTTCGTCATACCAGGAGAGTTCGGCGTGCACGTAACTGCCGAGGAGGTGGCGCTCCCGCGTGGGCACGCTCCCGCGCAGGACGGCCAGCTTGCTCAGCCTGTTGTGCAGAAGGCACTTCAGGTCGTCCTCCGTCAGGATCAGGCCGGGGGACTGGCTGTACTCGAATTTGAGCAGGTTAATGAGGCGCTCGATGCGCGGGGCCAGTGTATTGAAATCTAGCGGCATGCTATGCCTCCGCGATCCGTGTCTGGTGCCCGGATCGGTCGAAGCGATCCCGGCATGAAGTCAAAAATTAGAGGATACACTTCATCCGGTGGGCTGGACGCTACACCATCTACCGGCGCGGCCCTACCTTGCCCTTTTCTTCGCCGCCTTCTTCGCCCCGGCCCGCCTGCGGGCCTTACTCTTGCCGGCCCGCTGACCACCGTAGATGAGCCCCTGATCCGCCAGGTCACTGATCCGGTCGAACTTCCACTCCTCGGGGATGAAGTCAACGACTTTGTCGAGGTCTAAGAGGAAGTCGTGGAACGTGCGGTTGATCTGCGAGATCCGGTACTTTTCGCGGTACATCTCTCGGACGTCAGGGTTATCCCTCGGGAAGACCGCGTACCACTTCCTCCCGCCGCGCTGTTTCCTGATTTCGTACAGGCGGGAGGCGATGTCGACATCCAGGAAGCTGTAGCCGACGAACAGGAGGCAGTAGTCGTCGAAGTCCTTGGCGAACTGTTCGAGCATCTCCTGCCGGTGGGGGATCATGTCGAAGTAGTCGAACTGGGTGATGACGAAGCCGCCCTCGCCGGCCTTCCGGCGCGGGTACTCGACGGTGCCGTGCGACTTGTAGAGCGGTACGAACTCCTTATTCACCGCGCTCGCCTCTTTGAAGAGGGAGACTAAAGGCTTAATTTCGTAGCGCGACTCCTGAAGGTGCCAGCCCAGCTCGATCAGGTTATCGTAGTTCGTCGTGAAAATGGCGAGGGGGTTGAGGAACGGGAGGACGGCGTGCTGCCACAGGGGCTGGTTGACGAGGAAGCGCTCCGCCACGAAGTCCTGGAGGCTGTGACGGTCGCAACTCGCCTCCGCCAGGGCCGCCACGTGCTCCAGCGACAGCAGCGTCAGGTTTGAGAAGTCGAAGCCCTCCCTCTGCGAGCGCGGGAGTAAAAACTCGCTGTATATCTCGTTCCTCAGGTCGTAAGCCTGCGGCAGCCTCCGCCCCAGTTTGTTGACCGCGCCGACCGAGGCTCCGGCGCCCAGAAAGATGATCAGGCGTTGGCTGTACCGCGGCCAGTTCCTGATGAAGCTGTCCAGGTTTTCATCGTGCGCGGGGTACTGCCCGCGCCTGTAAGGGTCGCCGCCGTCTGAGGTGCGCCTCAGGTATGCTTCCTTAGCCATCGCCCATTCGTCCCCCCGCCCGGAATGGCCCGGCCTTCAACAACATAATGCTATTGCATTTTACACGTGGGTGCTATAATCCGCGTGTCACGTTCGGAACAGTGTTGCACGTTCGGGCGGCCCTGACAATAGATGAAACAGATGAAAGGCTTGGTGAACGATGGCTGACTGTCACGACCTATTCTTAGACTTCCTTGAGGCCATCAGGCTCGGCCCGACGAAGAGGGAGTCGCTGCGCACCTCCCGCGACGCCAACCGCGAGCGCATCAGGAAATATTTCAAGGACGAACTCAAGAGGGAGGTGCCGCTCTTCCACAGCCAGGGCTCGTTCCCCATGCACACGATCATCACCCCGGAGCGCGGCGATTTCGACCTCGACGACGGCGTTTACCTCCAGGGCCTCGGCACCGACCCGGATAAGTGGCCGGCCACCTCCACGGTGCACGGGTGGGTCGTGAAGGCGACCGAGGGGTACACGAGCGAGCCGCCGCAGGACAAGAACAGGTGCGTGCGCGCGCGCTACGCCGCCGGCTACCACATCGACCTGCCCATCTACGCAATGAACGCCGACGGCAAGCCGCTGATCTTCGACAAGAGCGCGGACAAGCCCTACGAGAGTGACCCGCGGGCCTTCACCGAGTGGTTCCAGAAACACGTCAAAGAGCGCGGCGCGCAGCTCCGGCGCGTCACCCGCTACCTGAAGGCGTACCGGGATCACCAGGGCGGCGGCGCGGCCGCGGCGAGCGGGCTGGGCTACACAGTCCTCGCGGTCAACAACTTCGTCAGCCACGAGAGGGACGACGTGGCCTTCGCCGAGACGGTCAAGGCCGTCTACGTCCACATGAAATACAACAAGACGATCAGGAAGCCGACCTTCCCGTACGAAGACCTGACCTCGTGGTGGGACGAGACGAAGCGCGCGAACTTCATGTCCAAGCTTGAGTCGCTGAGGGACCGCTCGGTCGACGCCGTCGAGGAGGAGGGCAAGGAGGTCGCCTCCAAGATCTGGTCGAGGAGGGTGTTCGGGTCGCGCTTCCCCATCTACGAGCCGGAGGAAGAGGCCGCGAAGAAGAGCGCCAGCGCCGCCCCCCTGCGCACGTCCGCGCCGGCGATTTTAGGCAGCGATGGCCGATCAGCCTGACACGGCGCTCGACCGCGAGTACGCGGAGACGGCCGCGCGCGTCCGGCGCTTCCTGGTAAGCGAATACGAGCTTGAAGCGGCCCTCCCCTCTTCCTCGGACTACCCGCCTGTTAAGAACGACTGGAGGGCCGTCTGGCGCGTACACGTGCCGACGCCCTCCGGCGGGGCGGCGCTCCTCATCGCCCTCCCCAAGACCTTTCCCGACGAGCTGCCCACCGTCTACCTGCCCGGCGACGTCAAGGAGAAGGATTCAGGCAGGACGATCCCGCACCTGAACGGGGAGCGGGAGTTCTGCACGTTCGACCGGAACGAAGTGCGGGTCAACGCCGACAACCCGGAAGGTATTGTCGTGGCGGTCATCGAGCGCGCCCTGAAGCTGATGGGTGAAGGCGTCGCCGGCGCGAACAGGGCCGAGTACCTCGACGAGTTCGAGGCTTACTGGGAGCAGGGCGCGTCCCTCCTGGCGCTCTCTCTCGTGGGCCCGTCCGACGAGGCTAAGACAGTCGCAGGGGTCACGCTGAGCCCGCCGTGGAAGGGGCGCGCCGTCCTCTTCGCCGGCGAAGAGTCCGAGGCTAGGCGGTGGCTGGCGTCCGTCGGCTACAGGCGCGAGACCAAGAGCCAGCCAGTGCTCTACCTGCCGTTAAAGGATTTCGGCCTCCCGCCCTACCCGGCGACCAACGGGGAGCTGTACGACAGGTTGCGGGAGTGCGACCCCGAGGCGCTGCGCCGGCTGTTGGGGTTCCTGCGCCGCCACCCGCGGCCCACGTGCGTCCTCTTTTCGGCCCCGGCGGGCGGCGGCCGGAGGGCGATGGGCGCGTGGTGGCACCCCAAGTTTGCCCACCAGGTCTACCGCGGGGTTAAAGGCGGAAGGAGGCAGTCGAACGTGATCGGGGGCTTCCCGGCCGGCAGTCACCCGGCCGACGTGGAGCTGTCGATGAAATACCGCGCGGAGAAGTTGACGCGCGCCAAGGTCGAGCGGGTCGATCAGGCGCGGCTCGCCGAGCGCACCGCGGGTGCCGCGCCCCGAGTCTTCGAGCACCCGATCAACGTCGTCGGGTGCGGCTCCGTCGGGAGCTTGGCCGCGGCGCGCCTGGCCGAGACCGGGTTCGTCGACAGGCTCCGGCTCGTCGACTTCGACCGGCTGGGCGTCGAGAACCCCGGTCGGCACTACTGCGGGATGGAGGACGTCGGCGAGTACAAGACGGTCGCCACCGCGGGTAAGATACAGCGGCACTTTCCGCACGTCCGCTGCGAGACGAGGGAGAGCGACGTACTGAACCTGCTGCGGACCTCCCCGGCGGCCCTCGTGCCGGCTTCGCTCACGCTGGTGTGCGTCGGGGTGCTGCCCGTCGAGAGGAGGCTCAACCGCATCGCCCTGTCGGAGACGGGGCTGGCGACCCCACACTGTTACGTGTGGGTCGAGCCCCACCTGTACGGCGGCCACGCGCTCTTCGTCAGGAGGGGAGCGGGCGGGTGTTTCGAGTGCGCCTTCGATGAGGCGTTCTTATTCGAGCGCCGCGTGGTCCGAGACCCGCGCGGCTTCTCGATGCGGGAGGCGGGCTGCCGCTCGAACTACCTGCCCTACAGCGGCTTGGACGCGAACGCCTTCGTCTCGGGCGTGATCCGCTTCATCCTCGGGGCCGTGGACTCTCCAGAAAATCAGGCATTCTCCTGGGCGGGAGACTTGGAGGCAGCGCGGCGGGAGGGGGTGGCCCTCTGCCCTGAGTGGGCCGGCGCGCCCCCGTTCACGTCCGCCGTGCGGAAGCTCGCGCCTAAGCCGTCATGCCCGGTTTGCGCCGCATGATCAGCCGCTACGACTTGGGTGAAGGCCGGACTCTTGAGTTTTCTCGTGAGGTTATTGATAACTTCCTCCAGTTCCGCCAAAAGCCGGGCCGCAACGAGGCGGGGGGCATTCTGCTGGGCCGCGTTTACCCCGGAGGCGACGTGATCATCGACAGAGCTACCACGCCGAACGCATGCGATAAAGCAGGGCCATACTTTTTCGATAGGTCCCGTGCGGCCGCGCAGAATGCTGTCAACCGCGCCTGGGAGGAATCGTCCGGCGAGAGGAACTACCTCGGGGAGTGGCATTCGCACCCGGTTAACCATCCGACACCGTCGGGCCGCGACCGGCAGATGATCAGGAACATGTTCCGCCAGAGCCAGCTCGAAGTTGAATTCCTATTCCTAGTAGTCATCGGCGGGGCGGAGAGTTGGGTCGGCCTTGAGAACGGTCGTTCGCTTAAAAGGCTCAAACCGCTGTTGCGAAGCGTGTAAAGTATAAACAGTATATATAGTTAATATTTCACGCTATCAGGCGACGCGCAGCACCTCATCGAGGTACGTCATGTAGCGCTGTGAGCGTCGCAGGCACTTCGTCTCCCACCGCCTACTGGGCCGCGCCGAAGTGAACAGTGTCAATAACGGTGGTGACTCTACTACATAGGGAACGAAAAATGGCACACGATTTTGCGCCCGCCGGTCATCGGGGCTCCAAATCTTAGGCGGAATCGAATCCCCAATGTAACAAGGCTACTACCGATAAGCCGTTAGTGAGAATTTAATTGACTTGCTTAATGATGCGCTCTATTTTTAGGGTCTCATAGCGCAATAGGCTGTGTAGGCTTATGCGTTACTCTTAGCCTTGCTCTCCAGCCTTCTAAAACTCACTCACACTCTACCTTTGACCGTGTCAAATCGGGTCACGGTAAGAGTCCTTACCTACGAGGGCGAAACCGCATGCCACTTCACACCAAGTACCCGGCCTCACAACCCGAGTACATTAGAGCTGCCACCATAGATGATTTGAAAAGCAGGGAATTATTTGAAGAAATAGATGAGAGCAGCCTGAAAGCTCTTTTAGAGCACAGCATATTATGTAAGCTCAACGCTCACAAGAGCCTTTTAGCCACGAGGGACGGCGTAGATTATCTTTACGTCATAACCAGCGGTTACGTGGCTATATGGTTAGCCTCACGTCTGATTCACATGGGGGAGAACTTTCTAGCTTGGCGCGGCCCCGAGCAGATCATCGGGGAGATGCGGTCGATAGGAGATAAAACCTCCGAGGCAAGAATAACTACGTGTGAACCTTGCGAATTTATCGAGCTTAGAAGTGACGCTCTGACGAGTGTAGCTGAGGTCACACCGCGGATATACCGCAACGTGGCGCGGTTGCTTATGGAAAAACTCCATCAAGAAAGGCACCGCGCTGAGGTTATACAGATCACCCCTGCTGAGAGGAAGGTGGCGCAGACACTCTTGTACTTAGTTGAGGAGCGGTGTCGGAAGCCCCCCGTCTATGAGTCAAAAGTATGTGGTATCCCGGGGGTCATCCATCAGGATGAGATAGGGGCATACATCGGGGCAGAGCGGGAAACCATCAATAGGATCCTGCGTAGATTTAAGAGTGATAAAATGATCACCTACACAGGCAACAAGCACGGCTGCGAAATTACCGTTCTCGACCGAAAGCGATTGAGCCATATCGCCCGCGCGCCTAGTATCCGCCGACGCCGCGCACTCAGAGGTAAATAAAGCCTCTTAATCTTTAGGCCCTAAACGCGAACGCACCTTACAATTGGCG
>JALZHT010000381.1 GCA_030860645.1 Acidobacteriota bacterium | reverse complement strand
GACGTGCGTCGAGCGCGCCTTTCGGATGATGACCTCGGGCGCGGACGTGCTCGACGCCTGTATCGCGGGCGTCAACATCGTCGAGCTCGACCCGCTCGACGACAGCGTCGGCTACGGGGGCTTGCCGAACGCCGAGGGCGTCGTGCAGTTGGACGCCTCGTGCATGCACGGGCCGAAGAGGCGCGCGGGCGCGGTGGCGGCGCTCGAAGGCGTGCGCACGCCCGCGGCCGTCGCGCGGGCCGTGCTGGAGAACACCGACCACCACCTCATCGTCGGCCGCGACGCGCAGCGCTTCGCCCGCCAGATGGGATTCACCGTCGAGGACGACCTCAACACCGTCAACTCGCGCCGGCTCTGGCTCGAATGGAAGCGGCGCACCGACCCGTCGCACTACCCCGACCCGCAGACGCGCGCCGAGGCGTGGCGGCGCGAGGGGCTGCGGATGGTCGCCGAAGGTCTCGTCCGGGCCGAGCACTTCTACGGCACGATCAACTGCAACGCCGTCAACGCGAAGGGTGAAATCTGCGGCGTGACGACGACGAGCGGGCTGGCGTGGAAGATTCCGGGCCGCGTCGGCGACTCGCCCATCCTCGGCGCGGGCCTCTACGTGGACGGCGGGGTCGGCGCGGCCGGCTCGACGGGCCGCGGCGAGGCCAACCTCTTCAACCTCTGCTCGTTCCTCATCGTCGAGGAGATGCGGCGGGGCCGCGCGCCGAAGGACGCCGGCATGGAGGCGCTGCGCCGCATCCGCGCCAACACCGTCGAGAAGCGCCTGCTCAACAAGGAGGGCAACCCCGCCTTCGGCATCAACTTCTACGTCCTCAACGCGCGCGGCGAGCACGCCGGCGTGACGATGTACGAGGGCGCGCGCTACGCCGTCTGCGACGAGTCCGGCCCGCGCCTCGTCGCCTGCGAGGCGCTGCTGCCCAAGCCACAAAGAGGGTGATGGGTGTTGGGTGCTGGAGTAAAGCGACATGTCCTCCCAGCACCCTGCACCCAACACCCAAAACCCTTTGGCCCCTCTGGCCGCTTAACAACGGCCCCAAAATTTGCTACTCTACGCCCCTCTTCAACAACGGCTCACGCTGTTGCTAGTGCCCCCGCTCCTCATCGTTGACGCATCACGGTCACGCGGCTGAAGGTCGGTGTCGTCCGTGTGCGGTGTGCCCGACAGGCGCGCCGCGCCGCCCGACGCCCCCGGCATCGTGACCACAGACGGGGATTTCTGCGCGGCGAGACTGCCCGCCGCACCACGCGAACGCTAAGGCAACCCTCAATCGGCCGCGACTGCAAGGAGCCTTCCGCACTGCGAGGCGGAATCTTTCTTGGGTAAACACCGGGCGACCAGATGCCTTACCTCAACCAGACACTAACGGAGGAGAATAATGCGGAAGAGATTGCTCCTGGGATTACTGGGCCTGGCTCTGGCGGCCGCCTCGATGTTTCCCGCAGTTAAGTCCGACGCGCGGCGCGCGCCCGGACAGGTTCCCACCGACGGCCCGGTCAAACGCAAGCCGCTCCCGAATTTCGACATCCGCCTCGCCGGGAGAGGCGAGTTCTCGGACGTCGACCTCAGTCCGGCGGCCGGCGCGCGGGCGAACGCCTTGCAGGCCGCCGGCGCGGCTGCCCAGGCGCGCTCCGCGGCGGTTGACGCCTTCCGCGCGAAGCTCAGCCCCGAGCGCGCGCGCAACCTGCGCGCCGAAGTCAACGAGGCGGGCGCGATGAAGAATTTCTTCATCGACGGGGCGGCGCTCTCCGGCCCGCAGGCGAACACCCCCGACAACATCGCCCGCGGCTTCCTCAAGCAGCAGGCCGCGCTCTTCGGGCTGACGGCCGGGGGCGTCAACGCGCTCAAGCTCAACAAGGAAGACGACGACCGGGGCACCACCTTCCTCGACTACTCGCAGACCGTCGGCGGGGTTAAAGTCTTCGAGGGGGGCGTGAAGGTGGTCGTCAACCGCGACGGCGAAGTCCTCAACGTCCGCCAGGGCTTCCTCATCAACGGGCAGACGGTCAACCTCAAGCCGACGCTCAGCGAGGCGCAGGGCATCGCCGCGGCCTTCGAGCACGCGGGCCTGGCGGTCGCGCCGTCGTTCGCCGAGACCCGGATGCGCGCCTCCTCAAGCGACAGCTCCGCGTTCGCCAACCCCCTCGGGGCGCAGCTCGAGGACGTGCTCTCGGAGCTGAACGTCGTCCGCGTGGGCAACGCGGCGCGCCTCGCGTGGCACGTCTACGCCGAGGTCGGCCCCGACGAGTGGTACGAAATGCTGGTCGACGCGCACACGGGCGAGCTGCTCCTGCGCCACAACCTCTACGTCTTCGAGGCGCAGGGCACGGTCTACACCGAAAGCCCGATCCACGGCGCGCGCCAGCTCGTCTCCTTCGTCGGCGACACGACCATCAACACCGCCGCCGGCTGGATGGGCACCTCGACCGTGACGACGGGCAACAACGTCGAAGCCTACCTCGACACGAACGCCGACAACGCGCCGGACGCCAACAACACCACCGGACTCTCGAACGGCCACGCCTTCGCGGCCGACCAGAATTTCACCTTCCCCTTCTCGACGACCGTTGACCCGCGCACGCAGCAGGCGGCCGTCGTGACCAACCTTTTCTACTACAACAACTTCATGCACGACTTCTCCTACCGGCTCGGGTTCACGGAGACGGCGCGCAACTTCCAGGTCAACAACTTCGGCCGCGGCGGCATCGGCAACGACTCCGTGAGGGCCGAGGCGCAGGACGGCTCGGGCACGAACAACGCGAACTTCGCGACGCCCCCCGACGGCCAGCGGCCGCGCATGCAGCAGTACCTCTTCACCTCGCCCAACCCCGACCGCGACAGCTCGATGGACGGCGACGTGGTCTTCCACGAGTACGGGCACGGCATCTCGAACCGCCTCATCGGCAACGGCAGCACCGCGTTGCAGGGGACGCAGTCGGGCGCGATGGGCGAGGGGTGGTCGGACTACTGGGCCATTACCATCAACGGCGACGGGCTGGTCGGCGAGTACTCGACCGGCAACACGACGGCCGGCATCCGCCGCGCCGCCTACACCGTCCCGGCCAACGCCGTGCACGACTCCTACGCGGACGTCTGCGCGGGCGGCTGCCAGGTGCACCGCGACGGCGAGGTCTGGGCCGCGACGCTCTGGGACTTGCGCGCGCAGCTCGGCGCGTCCGTCACGGACGGGATCGTCCTGAACGGCATGAAGTTCACGCCGACCCGCCCGTCGTTCCTCAACGCGCGCGACGGCATCCTGCAAGCCGACCAGAATTTGAACGGCGGGGCCAACCGCTGCACCATCTGGACGGTCTTCGCGCGCCACGGGATGGGCGTCTCGGCCGTCGGCAACGACGGCACGACGCACACGGCGGCCTCCGACCTCCCGTCGGACTGCGGCGGCGCTTGCACCTACTCGATCAGCCCGACCAGCTCCAGCCAGCCGGCCGGCGGCGGGAGCGGGAGCGTCACGGTGACGACCGGCTCGACTTGCAGTTGGACGGCGGCGAGCAACTCCGCGTTCATCACCATCACCGGCGGCAGCAGCGGGACGGGCAGCGGGACTGTGACCTACTCGGTCGCCGCCAACACCGCCACGACCTCGCGCACGGGCACGATGACCATCGCGGGCCAGACCTTCACCGTGACCCAGGCGGGCACGGGCGGCGGCACGGAGCTGATCGTGAACCCCGGCTTCGAGACCGGCACGACGCCCTGGGTCGTCAGCGGCCAGGTCACGCGCAGCACCGGCAGCTTCCCGCACGGCGGCGTCGCCTACATGATCATCAACGGGGTCAACAGCACCAGCGGCACGCTCTACCAGCAGGTCGCGATCCCCAGCGGCGGCGCCAACCTGACCTTCTGGCTGAACATCACGACCAGCGAGGCGGCGGGCGCGGCCGTGTTCGACCGGCTCTTCATCGAGGTGAGGAACACGGCGGGGACGCTCCTCGGGACGCTGGCGACCTTCAGCAACCAGAACAGCGGCACGGCCGGCGCATACGTCCAGAGGGGGCCGTACAACCTCAACACCTGGGCCGGGCAGACCGTCAGGATTCAGTTCCGCGGCACCAACGACGTGACGCTGCCCACGTCGTTCCGCGTGGACGACGTGTCGGCCAAGTAACTCCCAACCCTAACCTCAAGCGAGAGAGGGGGGGGGGGGGGGGG
>JALZHT010000380.1 GCA_030860645.1 Acidobacteriota bacterium | reverse complement strand
AACTAGCCCGAGGCGCTCGGTTTGAGGGCGGCCTTAAACGCTCAAGCTCTCTTGTGGGATTGCGCCGCGGGAATCAGTCGCAGCACTGGTTGAAGACGGTGCAGTACCAGCGCCCCTCGCGGAACTCGAAGACCGCGTACCAGTCGAAGCTGTTGCTCTCGATGGCGCGCCGGCTGTTGGCGGCCGGCGGGGCCACGCGGCTCGGCCTCCGGTTGCCCGGCTGGCGCATGGCGGTGTTCCGCACCGTCCCCTGGGCCAGAACCTTTTCCAGCGCCTCCCACGCGCGCAGGCGCGGCTCGGCCCAGAGTTCGAAGGCTTCGTCGCGCGTGTCCTCGTCGCCGTTCTCGTCGCCGCCGCTGCTGTGGAAGTAGAAGTCGCGGGCCATCATCTTCCTCAAGGCGTCGCGGTCGCGCCTCCTCACGGCGGCGCGGAAGGCGCTGATGAACGGCCCCCAGGCACGGTCGGCGGCGCTGACTCTCTGCGCCGCGGCGGCGTGCGGCAGGAGCAGCACGCATAACAGGACTGAGATTTGGACTCGCTTCATTCTCACCTCAAGGTAGACGGCGTCGCGCGATTATTACTTTAATTTCAAGAAAACGACTAACGCGGAGAGGCCGAGGGCCAGGGCGTCCCCGATCAAGGTTAAGACTACGTCGCACGCCAACAGGGCGAGCGCCTTGAGCGCGGCGGCCGTGGCGGTCTCCGCGTAGGCCCTCCTGAGCGCGAAGAACAGGTAGAAGGGCAAGGTGGCCGTGCCGGCGGTGAGCACCCAGGCCGGCGCGCGCAAGCCGGTAATCAACTGGAAGATCACCAGGAGCAGAATCAGGAAGGCGTAGAGGCAGAAGTCGAAGGAGTAGTAATGAAAGGCGAAGATGAGGTGTTGGCCGAAATACCTGGCGGCGCTGTAGCAGATGACGGCGAGCGCCAGCGCCAGGCCCAGGACGCTGACGAAACGGAAGTAAGCCGAGTAGTCGCCCGCCTTCTCGAACCACTGCTGGAGGAAGATGCCGCGATCCAGGTTCGGCGGAAGCGGCAAGCCCTGAATGAGCGGGCTGGCGGCCAACTTCTGCTCGAAGTTCGCGATCTCCAGCGACGCGTCCCACGCGAAGAGGAAGTACACGGCGCTGACTATGAGGTACAGCTTGACCGGGGAGAGGTAGCGCCCCCTCCTGCCCGCCAGGTATTCGGTCGTGAGCAAGCCGGGCCGGAGGAGCAGCGCTTTGAAAGTCGCGAAGACCTTCGAGTCGAGGTCTGTCACCTCGTGCAGCACGTTCTTGAGGAGATTCCCGGCCGCCAACTCCTGCGGGGCCGTCCGCTTCTGCCCGCATTGCTCACAGTACAGGCCCGGCCTCTCCGCGCCGCAATTGGGACAGCGATCCGGTTCAGCCTTTGGATCGGGTTTCACCACGGCCAACTCTTCGACACTCATTTCATGACTCGACTTTGCGCGCGAACGTGACCCGGGCCGAGACGGCCCACGACTCCCCAGACGGGTTTTACCGCAAGGCCGGGCCGGAAGGGAAGTCGCGTGAGCGTCGGGCGACGGGACGGCCGACCACCGGCGCGGGCACTCGGGGCGGGGCGGAATGAGAAAAGCGGCGGGGGCGAACCCCCGCCGCTTACCTGACAGGCGGCAGACGAGAAGGAACACGCCGCGCGCAACCGCCTCCGTCTCGCTGCCTCAGTTGCCGACGTACTCCCAGTGCCACGGCTCATAATAGTAAGGGCGGAACCCGAAGCGGTCGGCGTTCTTGACGAGCCACTGGTAGACCGGGGTGCGAACCTGGATGGCGCGGTTGGAGTCTTTGGTCTCGACCGGCTCGCCGCCGACGTAGAGGTCGAGGGCGCGCCCCGTGAAGTGGGGGCTGTTGACGGCGAGGCCGGCGCGGCCCGAGTGGGGCGACTGCGCGCGCAGGCGCGCCTGGTACTCGCGCGAGCGGAACGAGGAGACAATCTTCAGGTACTTCTCTTCGGGCGCGAGTTCGCCCGCGGCCGTGCCCTTCAGCCCCGAAGTCGGGTCGGCGAGGGCGGCGGCGACCATCCGCTTGTAGGCCGCGTAGGTCTCGCGCTCGACCTGGCGCAATTCGTCGGGGCGCGAGGGGTCGTAGAAGTCGGAGGTGGGCGCGAGCACGAGCTGGTCGGGGCGCGGGTAGCCCTTCTCCTTGAGGCGCGCCGCCTGCCAGGAGGAGACCATGCGGTAGAGCGTCTCGTCGTCGAGGACGCCGTCGGGCCGAAGGCCGGCGCGCTGCTGCCAGCGCGAGAGCGCCGAGGCGAAGTCGGCGGTCGGCGCGTCCTGCTCGGTGTTGATGAGGCGCGTGATAAGCGGCACGTAGAGGTGCCAGCCGCGCTGCTGCTTGCCGCCGAAGGCCCAGTTCAGGTCGAAGCGGAGCGCGTTGTTGCGCGTCGCCGCGCCGGCGAAGAGGTTCGAGACCTCCCCGGACGCCGCGGGCGCGGCCGCCGTCCGCTCGCGCGTGGCGGCGGTCGGCAGCAGGGCGTTGGGCTTGACGGCCGTCACCGCGGAGCTCTCGGCCGCCTGCTGCGTCTGACCGTGGCCCGACTTGGCGGCGTAAGCGATAAACCCCGCGAGCGCGAGCAGGGCGACCAGAACCGCGGCGGCGTGAATGCGGTAGTGCTTCATTTATCTCTGCGAAAGTCGAGTCGAAAAAGGCGAAAAATTGTGGTGAGGTTGACCCGTCCGGCGTACAAAATATCAGATGCATGAGCGCCCGTCACGGTTCGTTCGCGCGCCGCCGGCCCCGCCGCGCAAAATGACGCAGCCTCGTCCGCAATCCTTACGGTCAAAATGCGCCCCGCCGCGCGACTCTGCTAGAATACGCCGCCGTAGGAAAGACGAATAGGCCGCCCGCGGCGAAAAGTTTATAGTTCGGCGAAGCGTTTTTAATTTAAGGAGACGGCACGATGCCCCTCGAATCCAACAGCGCGGCGAGCGTATCCCCGACCCTCGCCTTCGAGCTGGAGAACGGCTCTACTTTCACCTTCAACTTCCAGATGGACGGCCGCGTCACCATCATCGGCTTCCAGGAGGGCCGTGCCGTCACCGGCCCGCTCACCGACGAGCAGGTCGAAGAACTCCGCGACGCGCTGAATGAATACGTCAGCAAGAGGAAAGGATAAGTAGCCAGCAGTCAGTAGAAAAACCGTCCCCGGCGAATCGCTCAGGTCAAAGCGTCGGCCTCCGTGACGCGGAGCCTACTGACTACTGACTACTGACTACTGTATTATCGAACCATGCTTTACCGAGTCCCCTCTGCGCGGAGTTCGGCGCGGGCCTCGCGGCGTCTCATGCCCCCGTCCGCCCTCCTCCCCCTGACGCTCTTAATTTTCGGCGCGCCCGCGGCCGGGCGGGCGCAACTCTACGAGCACGAGGTGGACGCGCCCGCGGCCGGCGTCTCGGTGCGCGTCAAGAACCGCACGGGCCGCGTCTCGGTCGTGGCCGAGGACGGGCGCGGGAAAATCTCGCTGCGCGCCACGACGACGGGGCTGCCCGTCTCGGAGAAGGAGGTGCGCGTCCGCCAGGAGGGCGGCGCGGTGCTCGTCGACGTGGGGCGCGAGGGCGAGCCGGCGGCCGTCGGCCGCAAGCTCGCCGGCAACCTCCTGCAAGTCGAGCGCGAGCGCATCGACGTGGTCGTGCGCGTGCCCGCCCGCGCCCGCGTGAAAGTCGAGACCGAGGCCGGGGCCGTGGACGTGACCGGCAACGTCGCCGAGGCCGAGGTCTCGACCGACACGGGCACGATCCGCGCCGACGTGCCGCTCGACGCCCTGCGCTACCACTTCCGCTGGACGCTCAGCCGCCCGCGCTTCTTCAGCGAGGTGACGCTGCCCGAGGTCAAGCAGAAGCGCGGCGGGGCCTACGAGATCGCCGGCCGCTTCGGCAGCAAGGAGGCGAAGAAGGAGGAGCGCATCGAACTCGACCTGGAGACGGCCCGCGGCGTCCTGCTCTTCGGCGTGACCGACGAGAGCAACGTGCCCTCCGACCTGCGCGAGCGCGCGCTCACGGAGGCCGCCCGCGCCATCATCCGCAGCGGCGACACCGAACTCATCGACGCCATCCGCAAGGTCGCGCCGCGCCTCGTCGGCGACTACACGCAGACGCTCCCGCCGCGCGAGAGCGAGCCGCAGTTCGCCGCCCGTCGCAACCCCTTAGACGTGCGCAC
The DNA here is from genome assembly GCA_030860645.1 of Acidobacteriota bacterium. Classification (GTDB taxonomy): domain Bacteria; phylum Acidobacteriota; class Blastocatellia; order Pyrinomonadales; family Pyrinomonadaceae; genus QHXN01. Next base: position 7 of record JALZHT010000380.1, on the reverse strand, counting down.
GCCCGCC
>JALZHT010000379.1 GCA_030860645.1 Acidobacteriota bacterium | reverse complement strand
TCTCGCGTTCCGGACAAAAAGGGCGCGCCCGCCGAGGGGCGCGCCCTGAAGAGTTTTAGCGTCCCGGTGGTTTAGAACTGGAAGCGGGCGCCGAACTGGATTTGGCGCGGCGCGCCGGCGTTGTTGTTCAGGAGGAAGTCCCCGAAGCGCGCGCTCGCGGGGTTCTGATCCCTGACCTGAAGGAAGTTGACGTTGGTCGCCCCGTCAAGCCCGCACCGCGCGTCGTTCGTCGTGGCGCAGAAGTTGGTGACGGGCGTGCCGCTGAGCTCGATGTTGTCAATGCCGAAGATGTTGAAGACCTCGGCCGAGAGGATGAGGCGCACCGACTCGCCGAAGCTGAAGCGCTTCTGGAGCCGCACGTCAACGTCCTTCGACCCGAGGTTGCGGAAGGCGTTGCGCTGGAAGGGCACGCCGGGCGCGCTGAAGGGGCGGTCGCGGCCGAAGCCGCCACTCTGGTTAACGTCGCTGCCGAAGGTGGCGTCTATGGGGCGGCCCGTCCGCAGCCGGATGGCGCTCGAAAACTCGAAGTCATACGGCAGGTAGAAGAGCGGGCTGGCGACGAACTGGTGGCGGCGGTCGAGGTCGGAGTCCGAGTACTCGGGCCGCAGGTCGAAGACGTTCTCCAGGCTCGACCCGCCCGAGCTGCGCTCGTTGTCGTCGTCCGAGAGCGACTTCGAGAGCGTGTAGAAGGCGTTGATGATGCCCCAGTTGCGGCGCACCACCGTCCGCAGCGTGAGCGAGCGGTAGAGCGAGCGCGCCGTGGACTCGCGCACCTGCACCTGGCCGAGCGAGGGGATCGGGCGCGACCGGCCGCTGTTGAGGCCGAAGAAGGGGCGCTGCGCCGGGTCGGTGGCGCGGACGATGGGCGCCGGCAGGTTGATGTCGCGGTTGCGCTGGAGGTAGACGGTGTTGACGTAGGTGAAGTCGGCGCCGACGACGACGCCGTCGAAGATTTCGTGCTCGACGCCGAGGCCGGCCTGGGCCGACTTCGGGTTGCGGAAGTCGCCCGCGATGAACTGCGGCTGCGCGCCGCGGTTCGGGTCGACCGAGAGGCCGAGCGAGGACGCGATCTGGTTGAGCTGCTCGGGGGTCAGGTTCGGGAGTTGGTCGAGCGAGCGGGTGTTGAGGTCAATGCCGATGCGGAGGAACTGGCAGTAGACCGTGTTGCAGCTCGCGTTCGGGTTGGCCGCCGGGATGGCGAAGGGCAGCGTCACGGAGAGGTTGCCCGGGGGGGTGCGGAAGGTGCCGATGGGGTCGGAGAAGAGCAGCAGCGGCGTGCGCGCGTAGTAGAGGCCGGCGAAGCCGCGCACCACCGTCCGCGAGTCGCTGAACGGGTCCCAGGCGAAGCCGACGCGCGGCGCCCACTGGTTGGCGCTGTCGGGGATGAAGCCGGGGTCAATGTTGCTGTAGCCGATGGGGAAGGTGCGGTTGCTGACGAGGTTGACGAGCGCCGTGTTCGAGGCGTCGGGCTGCGAGTTGTACTGCCCCTCCCAGCGCAGCCCCAACTGGAGCGTGAAGTTCGGCCGGATGCGCCACGAGTCCTGCGCGAAGAAGGCCAGCTCGTCCGACTCGATTGCCACCTGGAGGTTGCCGATCTGCTTCTGGTAGCGGACGACGTTCGAGGGCTGGTCGAAGCGGTTGATGGCGCCGCCGGCCGAGAGGATGTCGAGCAGCGTGTTGAGGCCGGAGTTGCCGCCGAAGGCGCCCGAGATGATGAAGCGGCCGAACTGGTCGAAGCCGAAGGTCTGCTCGGCCGAGACGTGGTTGAACTCGCCGCCGAACTTGAAGGTGTGGTTGCCGTTCGTCCACGTCACGTTGTCGGCGAGCTGGATGCGCTTGTCCGACTGGCTGTTCGGGAGGAAGCTGACGGTGCCGATGTTGCCGATGTTGCTCTCGACGGTCGTCTGCTCGACGTTGGCGAGGCGCGGGCGCTGCTCGTAGGCGAACTGGCCGCGGAACTCGTTGACGACGTTGGCCGAGAGGATGTTCGTCATCTGCCCGACGAAGGTGTGCGTGCGATCCTGCTCGGTGCCGTTGTTCGAGAGCGCGCTGGTCGTCGTCGGCTGGAGCGCGTTGCCGGTGGCGTTGGCGTTGAGGGCCTCGTTCTTGCTGTGGTTGTAGCGGAGGTTGAAGCGGTGCGCGTCGCTCACCTGGTAGTCGGTGCGGATGAGGAAGGCGTGCGCGTCGTTGGTCTGCTGGAACGGCTCCTCCTGGTTGCGGAAGAAGTTGAACGCCTCCGTGCCGTTGGCGTTCGGCGTGAAGCCGACGAGGCGGTCGAAGAGGACGGCGCGCGGGTTCTTCACGCGCTGGACTTCGGCCGAGCCGAAGTAGAACCAGCGGTTCTCCACGATGGGGCCGCCGACGGAGCCGCCGACCTGGTGCTGCGTCGGCGCGGCCTGCTGCCCGAAGGCGTTGCGGGCGGCGAGGCGCTTCGGGCGCACGAGGTAGAAGAGCGAGCCGTGGATGTCGTTGGTGCCCGACTTGGTGACGGCGTTCACCAGCCCGCCCGTCGAGCGGCCGAACTCGGCCGTGTAGCCGGCCGGCACGACCTGGAACTCCTGGATCGACTCCTGCGGGATGGTGAAGGCGTTGTTCGAGCGCTCGCCGCCGCGGATGCCGCCGAAGAAGGGCTGGTTGTAGTCGACGCCGTCAATGTTGATGTTGGCGTTGATGCCGCGCTGCCCCGAGAGCGAAATCTGGCCGCGCGAGGGGTCGACCTGCGCGGTCGGCGTCAGCGTCACGAAGTCCTGGAAGCGGCGGCCGTTGATGGGCAGGTTGTCGATCAACTCCTGGTTGACGACGGCGTCGGCCTCGGGCCGGGTCGTCTCGACGGCCTCGGAGGTGACGGTCACGCTCTCCTGCACGCCGCCGGCGCCGAGCGTCAGGTTGACGTCCGTGGTGCCGCCGACCGTGACCTGCGCGCCCTCGACCGTGACGGGCTGGAACCCGCTGGCCTCGGCCGTGACGTTGTAGGTGCCGGACGGGAGGAGCACGACCTGGTAGAGCCCTTCGTCGCTGGTCGTGACTGTCCGCTCCAGGCCGGTCTGGGTGTTGACGACCTTCACGGTCGCGTTCTGCACGAGGGCGCCGGCCGTGTCGCTGACGACGCCGGAGATCTGCCCGGTGCTCGCCTGCGACTGGGCCAGGGCGTGACCCGCGCCGAAGGCGAGGCAGCAGAAGAGGAGTGCCAGCCTGAAGGCCGTCCGGCAGAGGGGATGTTTCGACATAATTCTTCCTTTTCTTACTTGAGAGTTCTGGAGGTGATGCGCGAGCCGCAACCCGTCTTCCGAAGCCCGCGAAGCCGCTGATTGTACCTGATGGCAGTGAAAGATGATAGGGAGAAAACCAAAAACCGTACCTTAAGGGAAGTCGGTTTCGCGAGTCTTACGACGGCGGAAACGAAATGTTAAATACTACATTTCCCCGGCCCGCGCAAGGTCAAAGACAGGAGCGCGCGAAACTTTTGCCGGCGGCCGAATCCCCCCGGATTTTTGCGTCAAAATTTCCCGCCGACGCGCCCGGAGCAAGCCCCCGGCGGGGGCGACGGGCGCGGGACTCGGGCGCAAAAAAAAGGGTTGAGGAGGGGGACGCCCTCCCCAACCCTGTGCCGTGCCCGACGCCCGTTTAAAGCAGGGGCGACGGACAAGCCCTATCGGATTTGAAACGCCAGCGCGTGCGGGGTCGGGTCGCTGCCCACCTTGACGTACAGGTAGTAAGTGCCCGCGGCCCACGACCGCGAGGTCTTCAGGTTGAATTTGTACTCCCCGTCGCCGAAGCGGAAGACGCCGTCGGGGTCGGAGTTGCTCGCGGCCGGTTCGAGGTCGCCGACCGAGGCGTTAGGCACCTGCGCGACGCCGAGGGCCGTCACGACGACGCCGGGCGACGAGAGGTTATTGCCGGCGGCGTCCGCGATCTGGAGCCTGACGGGGATGGTGCTGCCGGAGTTGTGCTCCTGCGCCTGGTCGTAGAGCGCGGCGACGTTGTAGCCGACGGCGACCGTCGTGCTGCTCGTGCCCACGCCGCCGTCGTCGTCCGTGACCGTCAGCGTCACGGTGTAGAGTCCGGGCGCGGCGTAGGTGTGGCTACCGCCGGCCGTGCCCGCGCCGTTCGACTCGGTGACGGCCCCGGCCGAGGTGCCGCTGTCGCCCCAGTTCCAGACGGCCGTGTGCGTGTCGGGCGTGCC
>JALZHT010000378.1 GCA_030860645.1 Acidobacteriota bacterium | reverse complement strand
AGGAGGGCGGGGTCGCGCCGGGCGGCCAGCCGCGCGAGTTGGCCGAGCTGATGGCCGTCTGCGAGGCGCTCATCTTCGTCTCGGACGAGCCGCTCACGGCGAAGGCGCTGGCCGACGTGCTCAAGGAGGAGAGGGGCTGGGTGCAGGTCGCCGTCGAAGAGCTGGCGAAGGAGTTCAATGAGCGCAACGGCGGGCTGATGCTGCGCGAGGTGGCCGGCGGCTGGCAGCTCGCCACGCGCCCCGAGCACCACGACTCGATCCGCGCCTTCCTCAAGTCCAAGCCGAGCGCCAAGCTCTCGCTCGCCGCGCTCGAAACCCTCGCCGTCATCGCCTACAAGCAGCCCATCACCGTCCCCGAGATTCTGGAAATCCGCGGCGTGCAGTCGTCCTCGGCCATCAAGACGCTCCTCGACAAGCGGCTCATCGTCGCCAAGGGTCGCAAGGAGACGGTCGGCCGCCCGATGATGTACGGCACCTCGAAAGAGTTCCTCATGCAGTTCGGCCTGCGGGATTTGGGCGAGCTGCCGAACGTCGAGGACTTCGACGACCTCGCGGCCGGCGGCGAGGGCTAACGCCCGACTGTAAGGAGGAGCGGGGTGGGACTGTCAATCTTCGTCGGGCTGGGGACGACGTTACGCGGGGAGGGCGACGGGGAGGCGGTCGAGCAGCTCGAACAGGAGTTCGAAGTGATCAACGACCTCCTCGAATCCTTCGGCCTGCCGCCGCACCGGGAGCCTTACGAACTGGACGCCGGGCAGATCGTCTCCCTCGACATGTACGGCTATTCCGCCCTCCACCACCTGCGGCGCGTCGCGGCCCACCTCGCGCTCGGCGAGGAACTGCCGCCGCCCGGCGACGAAGAGGCCGCGCACGACCCCGTCTTGCAGGACTATTACCAGCTCTTCGACGAAAACTTGTTGGAGGGCAAGGCCGGCGGGATGCGCTTCCAGCACCTCATCATGCACAGCGACGCGGAGGGCTACTACCTGCCCGTCGAGTTCGACGAGGTGCTCATCGCCGACCCCTCGCTCGGCATTGCCGGCGACACGGTCGGCTCGTCTCACCGCCTGCTCGAAGAGTGCCTGGAGCTGGCGCGCGCCCTCGAACTGCCCGATGACCTCGACCCCGAGAGCGACGAGGTCTGCGAGGCGGCGGTGAATCAGGGCGCGGCCGAGGCGAAGTGGCAGCGGTACGGCGTCGAGTCACACACCTGCCTCGCGCTCATCACGGCCTGCCGCGCCTCCGTCGCCACGGGCGCGGCCGTCGTCTTCACGTAAGTTTAAGTTGCCGCGGGCGGGGTCGAGGGTGGAAGAGCGTCTGCAAAAGTTGATCGCCGCGGCGGGCATCGCCTCGCGCCGCCACGCCGAGGAGCTGATCGCGGCGGGTGAGGTGAGCGTGAACGGCGAGGTCGTGCGCGAGCCGGGCACGAAGGCCGACCCCGAGCGCGACCACATCAAGGTGCGGGGGAAGTTGATTAACCCGCTGCTCGCCGGGCGCGAGAAGGTCTACGTGCTGCTCAACAAGCCGCGCGGCTACCTTTCGAGCGCGGCCGACCCCGAGGGCCGCCCGCTCGTCACCGAACTCGTCCCCGCCGCGCTCGGCCGCCTCCACCCCGTCGGCCGCCTCGACTTCAACACCGAGGGCCTCATCATCCTGACCAACGACGGCGAGCTGACGAACTACGTGACGGCGGCGCGCAACCACGTCCGCAAGGTCTACGAGGTGAAGGTCAAGGGCGTCCCCTCCGAGGCGCAGATCGAGCGGCTGCGGCGCGGCGTCCGCCTCGACGACGGCGCGCGCACCGCCCCGGCCGAGATCAGACAGACGGACGAGACGAAGACGAACGCCTGGTTCGAGGTGGTGCTGCGCGAGGGGCGCAACCAACAAATCCGGCGCATGTTCGACTCCATCGGCCACTCGGTCATCAAGCTGCGGCGCGTCCGGATCGGGCCGGTGAGCGACGAAAGTTTGCGGCCCGGCGAGTCGCGCCTGCTGACGCCGCAGGAGGTGGCGCGCCTGAAAGGGCAGGGCCGCCCGCGGGGAAGTGCCCCGAAGGGGAAAGGCCCGGCGTCGGCGGCGCAGGGCGGCGCGCCGGGCAGAGGCCGCCGGAGGTAGAAAGAGGCGTCTGGTTCAAAGTAAAATACAGGCAAGGCGCGCGAGCACGAACAATTTGCCGAGCAAGCTTCTTTCGGCCGCCGCGCGCCTTTCGTGTGTGCGGCAGTCAAATTTCAGAAGGGTCGTTGACGAGATGGATTTCGAGCTGAACGAAGACCAGCAGCAGATCAAGATGAGCGTGCGCGAGTTCGCCGAGGGCGAGATCGCGCCGCACGTCCGCGAGTGGGACGAGCGGCAGCACTTCCCCGCCGAACTCCTGCCGAAGCTCGCCGAGCAGGGCTTGATGGGCGTCATCTTCCCCGAGGAGTACGGCGGGGCGGGGATGGGCTACGTCGAGTACGTCACCATCATCGAGGAGCTGTCGCGGGTGGACGGGTCGGTCGGCATCTCGGTGGCCGCGCACAATTCGCTCTGCTCGAACCACATCTACATGTTCGGCACCGAGGAGCAGAAGCGGAAGTTCCTCGCGCCGCTGGCCCGCGGCGAGAAGCTGGGGGCGTGGGGGCTGACCGAGCCGGGCGCGGGCTCGGACGCCTCGGGCACGCGCACGACGGCCGTCCGGCGCCGCGGCGAGTGGGTCGTCAACGGCTCGAAGAACTTCATCACGCACGCCGTCCACGGCGATGTCTGCGTGGCCGTCGCCTCGACCGACCGCGCGCTGCGCTCGAAGGGCATCACGGCCTTCATCTTCGAGAAGGGGATGCCGGGCTTCATGCCGGGCAAGAAGGAGGACAAGCTGGGGCTGAGGGCGTCGGAGACGGCGAGCGTCATCTTCGAGGACTGCCGCGTGCCGGACGAGAACCGGCTCGGCCCCGAGGGCCTCGGCTTCATCCAGGCGATGCAGATTCTCGACGGCGGCCGCATCTCGATTGCCGCGCTCGCCGTCGGCATCGCGCAGGGCGCGTACGAGTCGGCGCTGAGGTACTCGAAGGAGCGGCAGCAGTTCGGCAAGCCGATCTCGGAGTTCCAGGCCATCCAGTTCAAGCTGGCCGACATGGCGACGCAGCTCGACGCCGCGCGGCTCCTGACCTACCGCGCCGCGGCGATGAAGGACGCCGGCCGGAAGGTGACGAAGGAGTCCTCGATGGCGAAGCTCTTCGCGTCTGAAATCGGCGTCAAAGTGTGCGAGGAGGCCATCCAGATTCACGGCGGCTACGGCTACACGAAGGACTACCCGCCCGAAAAATACTGGCGCGACTCGAAGCTCTGCACCATCGGCGAGGGCACCTCCGAAATCCAGCGCCTCATCATCGCCAAGCAGATTCTCAGCGGCACGTGAGCGCCGTCAACCAACAGTCCCACCAGACTGGAAGAGGAGATGAGCGAAGAGACGACCAAAAAATTTGACGGTGAAGAATCGTTCGAGACTCGCGTGCTGACTGGGCTGGCAGCGCTTCGGGACGGCATGGCCGTCATGGAGAACCGCTTTGCGACCCTGGAAAATCGCTTCGCAGCCCTGGAGAATCGTTTTGAAACTTTGGGGAGTCGCTTCGCAACTCTAGAGAATCGTTCCGCCACCGAGTTCCATTCGGTTGACAGTCGTCTTGCTTCAATCGAGGGTCGCGTGGCATCCGTTGAGTTGAAAGTGGAGGCGCTGGACGAGAAGGTGGACGCGCGGCTGCGTGATACGCGGCCCATCTGGGAGTCGGTGCTGTCGCAGCTAAAGACGATTGATACAAAATTCGACGTTCACGCGCACGACATGCTGGAACTGCGAGCCAAAATGCGTGAACTTGAGAAGCGCGTGCCGCCGGCGGCATGAAGTTGATTGATGGGGAATGAAAATTTAGTCGAGCGCGTTTTGGCCGGCGAACCCCGCGCCGTGGCGCGCGCCATCTCGAAGGTGGAGGACGGGGCGGCCGGCGCGGGCGAGTTGATGAAGGCGCTCTTCGCGCACACGGGGCGCGGGCTGGTCGTCGGCATCACGGGCGCGCCGGGCGCGGGCAAGTCGTCTTTGGTCGACCGGCTCGCGGCGCTCTACCGGCGGAGGGGCGAGCGCGTCGGCATCGTGGCGGTCGACCCTTCCAGCCCGTTCTCGGGCGGCGCCATCTTGGGCGACCGCATCCGCA
>JALZHT010000377.1:3867-4191 GCA_030860645.1 Acidobacteriota bacterium | reverse complement strand
GAGTCGGGCTTCCCCGTCACGCGCGCGGCGGTCGTCGAGGGTCTCGAAAGGGCGGAGCACCCGGGCCGGCTTGAGCTGGACGGGCGCGCCGCGCCGCCCGTCCTCCTCGACGGCGCGCACAACCCGGCGGGCGCGCGCGCGCTGCGCGACTACCTGGATGAATTCGTCCGCGCGCCGGTGACGATGGTCTTCGGCGCGATGCGCGACAAGGCGCTGGCGGAGATCGGGGGCGTCCTCTTCCCAGCGGCGGAGAACCTCATCCTGACCGAGCCGCGCAGCCCGCGCGCGGCCGCGGTCGGCGAACTGCTGCGCGCTGTCCCGGCC
>JALZHT010000377.1:0-3857 GCA_030860645.1 Acidobacteriota bacterium | reverse complement strand
GTACAATCACGCTCGCCCCGTCGAGCGCCGACGCGCTGGCCCTCGCGCGCGCGCGGGCGAGGGACGGCGGCCTCGTCTGCGTGACAGGCTCGCTCTACCTCGTCGGCGAGGTCAAGGCCCTGCTCGGTTAAAAGAGGGTTCTGGGTGCTAGGTTTTAGGTGCCGGGAAAGACAAGCCGCTTCTTCCCCAACACCCGGCACCCAGCACCCAGAACCCTTCTGTGGACTAATGAGCTACAGCCAGGAAACGAAACGTCTGTGGCGGCGGCTCGCCGTCATCGGGTTGGCGGGGGTGCTCACCGCCGCCGCGCTGTGGGTGGTCTTCGTCCGCGCGCGCGACGACGCGCGCCGCCGCCGCCTCGTCGCGGCCAACGAGCAGGAGGCCGTCCTCGTCATCGACAGCGTCGCCGCCGCCCAGCAGCTCTACCTCGAAGCCCGCGGCGAGTACGGCACGTTCCCGCAGCTCGTCGAGGCCGGCGTCTTCCGTGCCCCGCTCGACGGCGACGCGCTCGTCGTCGAGGGCTACGCGTTCCGTCTGCGCGTCACGCCCCGGGCCGAGGGACGCCCCGCCGCCTTCGCCGTCAACGCCGACCCCGTCCGCGACCGCGGCCCCGACGCGACGGGCCGCCGCCACTTCTACGCCGACTCCGGCGTAACCGGCGTCCGCTTCAACGACGAGCGGCCCGCGACGGCCGCCGACCCGCCCCTGCCGCGGGCGAACAACTTTTGACAGTAAATTCTGATGACTAGTAAAAAACCCCTTGTCGCGGAGATTAGACATTACCTAGTGACGACAGTTGCTCAGGCGAAGGACATAGCCCTAACTTGGCTAACTGAACTAGAGCTTAACCAAGTAATCAACTTCGGACTTCCCGAAGTTGACGACCGTTATCACATTTGGCGCGTTCCTTTGATCTCGAAGGATTCGGGCAAAAAGATAGGCGAAGTCGTTATTGACGCATACACAACCGAGGTTCTGCCCGACAAAACAACTAAAGCAGAAATGTTAGAGGCCCGCTTGCTTAAGAAAGACTCGGGCAGATTTATCCGTAAGCGACGAACAGTTTCCTACCCTGTTTCCCCGTTGCGAAATACTATCGGTTTAGGTGACTGTGTTGAGTTAATAGATGAAATGCCTGCCGCATCCGTCGATTTGGTTTTCACTTCTCCTCCTTACTTTAATGCGCGGCCCGAGTACAGCGATTATGAAGAATACGAGCAATACCTCTTCAAAATGCGACAGGTGATAAATCGCATCCATAGAGTTTTGAACGAGGGGCGTTTCTTTGTAATCAACTGCGCTCCCGTTCTTCTCAGGCGGTCGAGCCGAAATGAATCTTCAAGGCGCATTGCCGTTCCTTTCGACCTGCACCGCATTTTCATCGAGGAAGGTTATGACTTTATCGACGACATAATCTGGATGAAGCCGGAGGGCGCGGGGTGGGCAACAGGCCGGGGCCGGCGCTTTGCCGCAGACCGTCATCCGCTTCAATACAAAGCCGTACCCATCACCGAATACGTTCTCGTATACCGGAAACGCACTGACCTACTGATTGATTGGCACATTCGTAATCACCCCGACAAACAAGCCGTCACGGAGTCGAAAGTCGGTGATGATTACGAAAGGACGAACGTGTGGCGTATTCACCCCAGGACGAACTCGAAACATCCGGCCGCGTTTCCGCTGGAGTTGGCGCAAAAAGTTATTTCTTATTACTCCTTCAAGGGAGATGTAGTCTTAGATCCTTTCGCCGGTTCGGGGACTGTCGGAGAAGCGGCGGCAAGGGCAGGGAGAAAATTCGTCCTTTTCGACATTAATCACGAATACGTTGACTTAATCCGTGAGAGCGCGGGTTCGTGGTTAGGCAACGCTAGCAAAGAAGTTCTTTGCGTTAATTGCCTTCCTGTCCCTCCCCCCATGCAAGCTTCGTTGCTTGAGCAGGAGTAATGTGTCAAAGACAAACCCACCATCAATCAGCGACCTGTTGCCGGAGAAAAGCCGTCTCCTTCTGACGGGAGGGGGCAAGGAGTTTATTGAACGCATCGGCGTTGAGGCGACTCGTCGCGTCATTCACCATGTAATGATGGGCGAGAACCTGCGCTCGCAGACAGAACCTTTGACTCGCAGGCGCGTGGCACAGTTGAGCGGTGCCATGGTCACTCTGTTCGCCCGCGGCTGTTTCGCGGTCGAGAATTTTACAGAGCGCCTTTCTGATTTAGCCGTCGAGCAGCTACGCAATGCGCGGCGGAATGATAAGTCGGCCATCTGGCCCGCTCAATGGTTGATAGGGCTAACCGGAAAGTCCGTTCAAAATGTTCTTCGTAGTAAGACCGACGTTCTATCCGAATACGTCAAGGATTTTGAAGCAGCCGTCAAAGAGGCTGCTCAAAAATGCCGCGAGGACATGGGCGACTTAAGGATGTCTTTGGGCTTCACAGAGGATTCCGAGGGGAGGCGAGTAGAACTTGATTGGGAGGACATCACAAAGCTGACCACGGCAATAGGTGCGCAAACACTTGCCATACGTGGGTCTGACAAATCAATCTATGGGAAGCTGTTTGAGCGCCTGATTCTGGGTTCTTTCCTGACAATTCTCGGTTTCGAGAGGGTAAATCCCGCCGCGAATACAAAAGATGCCGGGGTGTTCTGGTTGTCTGATAGCTCAGACCTTCGCGAAAGCGATGCCACCCTTCTAGTTCAGAGAGGCAAGGTCGCTCGCTTCGATATCGGCTTTATTGGAGTTGGCAATTCCGAAATCTCAAAGGACAAGCTCTCACGCTACGCTCGCGAGTTAGAATTGGCGGGAGGTAAGAGCAGTTCTGTAACCTTCATCATAGTCGACAGACTACCGAAAACCGGGAAGACGCAAAAAGCAGCAGAGGCCATCGGCGCGGAAATCGTGCAGATGAGCATGAAGTACTGGCCCAAAGAGTTAGCGCAGAAGCTTGGCAGCAGAGTAGGCATCAGGCACGAACTTCAAGCTATGCCGGATGATCAAATCGGCGAATATCTAGCCAAAATTCTTTCCCGTATCCCCGTCCAAGATTTCCTGACAGGCGTTTCGGCAGAGGAGTTAGACCAGGAAACAGAAATGGTAGAGGCTGGGGAGGAGGTGAAAGCTTATGACGATGAGGAATGATTAGTACTTTGCCTGTCACTCGTCACCCGCTACTGATTTAAAACATGGATACTTTAAACGAAGAGTTGCCGGTGGTACTGGCGAGCGAGGAGATTTACCGCGGGCGCATCATCGAAGTTGCCGTGGAGACGGTGCGCGAGGGCGGGCGGACTTACGTGCGCGAGGTCGTGCGCCACGACGGCGGGGCGGGCGTGGTCGCCTGCTTCGACGACGGCACGGTGGCGCTCGTCAAACAGTACCGCCACCCGGCCCGGAGTTACATGCTCGAACTCCCGGCGGGGCGGCTCGAAGCGGGCGAGGGGCCGGAGGCGTGCGCGGCGCGCGAGTTGGAGGAGGAGCTGGGCGTCGTCGCCGCGCGCATGGAGCCGCTCTCGGAGTTCTACACGACGCCGGGCTTCTGCGCCGAGAGGCTGTGGGTCTTCCTCGCCACGGGCCTCACGGAGACGGCGCGCCGCCACGAGGAGGACGAGATCATCGAGGTCGTGCGCCTGCCTTTCGCGCGCGCGCTGGAGCTGGTCGCCTCCGGCGAGATTGATGACGCCAAGACGATCATCGGCCTGCTCGTCGCCGCGCGCCGCGTCGGCGGCATCAAAGAGGAAAGCTCGGGGCGGGCGGACGCAGACGGGGAGGGCCGACGATGAGATTGGGGGCGAAGCTTCTGCTGCTATCGGCGATGGCAATGGCCGCTTCGGACGGCGCGCCCGCGGGGGCGCAGCAG
>JALZHT010000376.1 GCA_030860645.1 Acidobacteriota bacterium | reverse complement strand
GAATCAAGCCGGCCGGCGGGCCCGCACGGGCCGCGGCTCGAGCTCGCGCGCCGCGCCGGCCGCCACAGGAGTCTTCGATGAACTCGAACCGCCCTTCCCGCCTCGCCCTGACGCTGCTCTGCGTGGCGATTCTCGGCGGCGCGCCGCCCCGTACCATGATGGCCCAGCACACCACGAACGTCGCCCTCGACCGCCTGACCGAGAACCAGCTCGTCAGCGGCTTCCGCGCCGAGGCGCTCTACCTCGACGACGCCGACCGCCCCTTCGGCGCGCGTCTGCGCCACGAGCGCACGGGATTTACGCTCGACTACCTCGAAATCCAGTCCGTCCCGCAGGCCTTCATGTGGGTCAACTCGTTCCCCACCTCCGACCGCGGCGAGCCGCACACGCAGGAGCACCTCCTGCTCGGCAAGGGCAACGTCGGGCGGACGCATTCGGGTCTCGAAGGCATGTCGCTGGCCGGCTCCTCGGCCTTCACCATGCAGTGGCGCACGGCCTACCACATGCACACGGCCGGCGGCCCCGAGGTCTTCTACAAGCTCTTCGAGAGCCTGACCGACAGCCTGCTCCACCCCGACTACACCGACGAGGAGATTCGGCGCGAGGTGAGCCACTGGGGCGTCAACGAGAACCCGGCCGACAAGACCTTGCGCCTCGAAGAGAAGGGCACGGTCTACCAGGAGATGGTCTCTTCCTACGAGCGCCCGGTCTTCCTCCTCTACCGCTCCCTCAACACGCTCGTCTACGGCTCGGAACACCCGCTCGCGCGCTCGGCCGGCGGCTGGCCCTCGGCCATCCGCGAGATGCGGCCCGAGCACATCCGGCAGTTCCACTCGGACAACTACCGCCTCGGCAACATGGGTATGGTCGCCTCGTTCCCGAAGGAGATGCCGCTCGCGTCGGTGACGGCGCGCCTCGACCAGATTCTCAACCGCCTGGAGCCGAAGCGGGAGCAGCGCCGCTTCGCCTCGGAGAAGGATTTGCCCGCGCCGAAGGCCGCGCCGGCCGGGGCGATTGAACTCGTCGAGTACCCGCACAAGAACGAGCAGCAGCCCGGCTGGGTGATGTTTGCGTGGCCGGCGACGCTCTCGCTCGACACGCGGGAGAAGGCGCTGCTCAACCTCTTCCTCTCGAACGTCGCCGGCGACGCGACGACGAACCTCTACAAGCTCTTCGTCGACACCAAGACGCGCGTCATGGACACCGGCGCGAAGGGCGTCTTCGCCGCCCTCGACGACGAGATGGTGGTCGGGAATCCGATTTACGTCGGCCTCACCGACGTGACGCCCGCGAACATGACGAAGGAGACAATCGCGTCCGTCCGCCAGAAGATCATGGACGAGATGCGGCGCGTCGCTTCCTTCCCCGACGGCTCGCCGGAGCTGGCCGAGTTCAACGCGCGGCTCAAGAACCGCGTCATCCAGAACCGGCGCGCGCTGTCGAAATTCGTCAACTCGCCGCCGGGCTTCGGCTTCCGCAACGCCGACGCCGGCTGGATGACGCACCTGCAAGGCCTCAACCGCACGCCCGGCTTCCGCAAGTCCGTGACCCTGAAGCCGGAGCTGGCCGCGGTCGAACGCCTGCTCGACCCGAAGCAGAACGCGTGGCGCGGCCTCGTCGCGAAGTGGAAGCTGGCCGACGCCGTGCCTTACGCCGTCGCGGCCGTCCCGCGCCCGCAGCTCATCGCGCGGGAGGAGCAGGCGGCGGGCGCGCGCGCGCAGGCCGAGGCCGCGCGCCTGAAGGCGAAGTACAACACGGGCGAAGAGGCGGAGGCGCTGCGCCGCTTCAAGGCCGAGTACGACGCGACGACGGCCGAACTCGAACGCCTCGCCAAGCAGTCGGCCACGATGCGCTTCGTCGAGAACCCGCCGCTCACGCTCGACGACCAGCTCGACTTCAGAGCCTCCGAGGTCGGCGGCGTGCCGGCGGTGGCCTCGACCTTCGACAACATGACGAGCGCCACCACGGGCGTCGCGCTCCGCCTCGACGGCGTCGCCGAAGACAAACTGGTCTACCTCTCGATGATGCCCGCGCTGCTCACGCAGACCGGCGTCGTCAAAGACGGCAAGGCGATTTCGTTCGAGCAGATGAGCGAGCTTTTGCGGCAGGAGATTCTCGCGCTCAACAGCTACTTCAGCACCAACTTCCGCACGGGCCGCGCCGAGCTGGTCGTGCGCGGCACGGGCAACGACGCGGCCGAGTCGCAGCGCGCGCTCGAATGGATGCGGCTCGCCCTCTACAGCCCGAACTGGCGCGTCGAGAACCTGCCGCGCATCCGCGACCTCGTTGACCAGACGCTCGGCTCCCTGCGCCAGCGGATGCAGGGGCCGGAGGAGACGTGGGTCAACAACCCGGCCGACGCCTACTGGCGGCAGGACAGCCCGCTGCTGCTCTCGACCTCCTCGTTCCTCACGCAGTCGCACCACGTCCACCGCCTGCGCTGGATGCTCAAGGACGCCGGGCAGGGCGCGGAACGCGAGGCCATCTCCGGCTTCCTGGAGGCGCTCGCCGCCGCGCCGGCCGCGCAACCGAACGTCGGGCGCGAGCAGATGAAGAACCTCGTCCACTCCTTGCAGACCGGCGAACTGCGCGACCGCTACTTCAACGACACCAAGTCGGCTTTCGCCCGACTCCCCGCCGGGGCGAAGGCTTTGGCGGTTGAGGCCGCGAAGGACTTGGACCAACTCCTCGCCGACATCCCCGACGAGACGCTGCGCGACGACTGGTCATACCTCGTCCGCCAGATCCGCCACGACCTGCTGACGCCGCCCGAGCAGGCGCTCTCGGAACTCGACGCCGTGCGCCAGAGCCTTCTGAAGGCGGGCGGCGCGCGCCTCTTCGTGATCGGCTCGCGGCAGACGCAGGCGGCGCTCCAGCCCGGCATCAACAACCTGCTGGCGGGGCTGTCGAAGTCTCCGGTCGCGCCGGCGAAGTACGCGGGCGCGCGGCTCGTCGAGTCGCGCCTGCGCGAGCGGGTCGGCGAGAAGGAGTCGCCGATCTTCGTCGGGCTGATGAACCCGAACACGCAGGGCGGCGTCTTCCTCAACTCCGCGCCCTCGGTCAGCTACCTCGAAGCGGACGACCGCGAGGCGATGCTCGACTACCTCGCCTCGCGCCTCTTCGCCGGGCGCGGCGCGCACGGCATCTTCATCAAGACGTGGGGCGCGGGGCTGGCCTACTCGAACGGGTTCCGCGGCTCGCCCTCGACGGGGCGCATCGGCTACTACGCCGAGCGCACGCCCGAGTTGCCGCAGACGCTCCGCTTCGTCATCGCCGAGTTGAAGAAGGCGCAGCCCGACCCCGGGCTGGTCGAGTACGCCGTGGCCGTCGCCTTCAGCGAGTTCCGCTCGGCCTCGCCGTACGAGGTGCGCGGCGAGGCGATGGCGGCCGACATCGCCGACGGCCTCACGCCCGACGCGGTGCGCCGCTTCCGCCAGGCCATCCTCGACCTGCGCCGGCAGCCGAACCTCTCGGCCGAACTCTTCAAGCGCATGGGCGACGTGTACGCGCGCATTCTCCCCGGCTACTCGACCAGGGCGCGCGACGTGCGCGGCGGCGTCTTCTACGTCATCGGCCCCGAGAAACAGCTCACCGCCTACGAGCAGTACCTCAAGACGGTCGAGGGCCAGGACGCGCGCCTCTACCGCATCTACCCGCGCGACTACTGGATGACATTCAAGCCGGCGGAGGCCGAGGGTCAGCGCGGGCGGAGCGGCGTCATACGTTAGAGTCCGGCGGAGGCGGGGCCGCGAACGACAGCGAGCGGGTCGGTGCATCGTCAGCCGTCGGCCGAGTGGGCCGCGCGCTTCGATTTAACACAGAGGGCACGGAGGGCACACAGAGTTCACAGAGAAGAAATTGATTTCTCTGTGCCCTCTGTGAACCCTCTGTGCCTCTGTGTTGAAAACTGCCGCGCCTAACACTCAACCCGCGGGTAACAAGCCTTGCCTCTTACCCCTCGCCCGTCACTTTCAGCTGTCACGGTCTCATCATCCCATCGCAACCTGATTGCAACCAAAGGCGGGCGGGGCGCGGCTATCATTGACACAGTTAACGGGCGTTCCTTCTGAGAACGAGTGAAACTTTGGGGCAGGCCACTCTCAGTGGCCGTGGGCGTCGGGACATGGGGGGTCCCGGCGCCCTTATTTTTTTGGGGGCTAGGGGCTAGAGGCTGGAGACTTGTTAAAAACGTCGGGGC
>JALZHT010000375.1 GCA_030860645.1 Acidobacteriota bacterium | reverse complement strand
CGCCGGGACGGCGCAATAACCTCGACCGTGTGAGGGGCGGAAGAAGTGACGGAGGCGAAAGTGTCTGGACTCGAATGGCCGGCCGGGCACGGCGCGGCGGTGGGCGACGCCTGGTGGCGGCGGCGCTGGGCGCTGTGGGTGGCCGTCTTCGGGGCCTGGACGGTCATCGCCTTCTTCTTCACCAGCCAACTCTATTACAGCCAGTTGCTCACCGCCCGGCCCTGGACGTGGCGCTCGGCCGCCTCGCAGCAGTTCATCTACCCGTACCTGTGGGCCGTCGGCACGATGATCGTGCTCCGGCTCGCCGCGAGCTTCCCCGTCGAGGGCCGCCGCCGCTGGCGCAACCTCCTGCTGCACGTCTTCTTCGCCACGCTCTTCGTCGTCGTCATCTCCGCCGCCTTCCAGATCATCAACCACTTCGTCAACGTCGAGGGCCGCCCCTACTCGCCGTGGGCGACGCTGCAATGGATTATTTACAATTCTTCGGAAAACTACGGCATCTACGGCCTCATCCTCGTCCTGCACTCGGCCTTCCGCTACCACAAGAGCTCGCGCGAGGGCGAGCTGCGCGCCTCGCAGCTCGCCACGCAGCTCTGGCAGGCGCAGCTCCAGGCCCTCAAGATGCAGCTCCAGCCCCACTTCCTCTTCAACACGCTCCACTCCATCTCGGCCCTCGTCCACACCGACCCCGAAGCGGCCGACCGCATGATCGCCCGCCTCGGCGACTTTCTGCGCCTCACGCTGGAGAACTCCGGCGCGCAGCAAGTCTCTCTCCAGAAAGAGCTTGAGTTCCTCAAGTGCTACCTCGAAATCGAGCGCGTCCGCTTCCGCGACCGCCTCACCACCCGGATGGACATCGACCCGCAGTCGCTCGACACGCCCGTCCCGAACCTCATCCTCCAGCCCATCGTCGAGAACGCTTTGCGCCACGGCATCGCGCCCCGCTCGTCGCCCGGCCGCATCGAAATTTCCGCGAAACGGGATAATGGCTCATTGCGTATACAGGTCAGGGACAACGGGCCGGGGCTTCCGGCCATCACAAAGCCGAACGGCAGGTTCAGGGAAGGCGTGGGGCTCGCGAACACGCGGGCGCGGCTGGCTCAGCTCTACGGCGAGTCGCACCGCCTGGAACTCGCCAACGCCCCCGAAGGCGGGCTCGTAGTCACGCTGGAAATTCCCGCCCACCGCGGCCGAGAGTTCCTGAACTGAACGCCTCGTCGCCGTCCGCTGTCCCAACGCACCGAAATTCTTGAAACGCCGGAGGGTTTTTCGTCACAAACTCCTGCGGCGCGGTGTTTTTATTTTCAGGAGACGCCCGAGCGGGCCTGAACCTCGCAGCCCGCCCCTCACCCGTGGGGAAGGGAGAACCGATGACGGACGCCGCCGAACGAGCGCCGCTCCGCGTCCTCGTGGTGGACGACGAGCCGCTCGCGCGCGAGAAGATCCGCGGGATGGCCGACCTCGACTCAGACCTCCGTGTCATCGGCGAGTGCGCCAACGGGGCGGAGGCCATCGAGGCGATTCAGAACCTGAAGCCCGACCTCATCCTGCTCGACGTGCAGATGCCCGAGGTCGGCGGCTTCGCCGTGCTCGAAGCCCTCAAGGACGAGGGGCCGCTCCCGCCCGTCATCTTCATCACCGCCTACGACCACTACGCCGTCCGCGCCTTCGAATTCCACGCCCTCGACTACCTCCTGAAGCCCTTCGACCGCGAGCGCTTCCAGGCGGCGATGGAGCGCGCCAAGCGCCAGATCAAGCGCGAGTCGTCGAACGGGATTGACGAGCGCATCATCGCGCTCCTCGAACAGCTCCGCGAGCCGGCGCGCTACAGCGAGCGCCTCGTCGTCAAGACGGGCGGCCGCGTCTTCTTCCTCAACACCGACGAGATCGACTGGATCGAGGCCGAGGGCAACTACGTCAACATCCACACCGGCAACAAGAAGTCGTACCTCCTGCGCGAGACCATCTCCAGCCTCGAAGGGCAGCTCGACCCGAAGGAGTTCGTCCGCATCCACCGCTCGGCCATCGTCAACATCAACCGCATCAAGGAACTCCAGCCCTGGTCGCACGGCGAGTACCACATCATCCTCCACGACGGCACCCGCCTCACCCTCTCGCGCTCCTACCGCGAGAAACTCCAGTCCGCCCTCGGCAACAGCCTGTAGACACGCGAGAGCCGCCCGCCGGTGTGCGCCCAGCGGGCGGCTCTCGTACCGACTCTTCCTTCCAGTTTACGGCCCGCTGACGAGGAATACGTCCCACGCCCAGCGGCCGAGGTGCGTCTCGCGCGCGTCCCCGACCTTCACCCGGTAACGGAATTGATTGCCGTGCTCGTCCGTCCGTTTAGTCTCCTTGTAATCGAGCCTGACGGATTCAAGGCCGAGGGCCGGTAGGGCGTGGAGTTCCCAAGCCTCGGAGAAGCCGTTGTGGTCGGTGTCCTGCCACAGCCGCAGGCTGTTGAAGACAGCGTCCCGACTGGTTATAACCCCGTCGCCGTCGCCGCCGTTCTCCGGCTCATCGAACTCCGCCAGCGCGAGGAAGCCGTTGCGTTCAACGCCGGCGGGCGGCTCCGGCTGTCGTCATGTTATAGTCCTACGGTTGTTGTGAAGGTTGAACGAGCAAGTTTTCAACTGTTCGCAGGAACATGGATTCGTCTTCGCCCTCGTGTGCGGCGAAATCCGGTAACTTATCCCCGTCGGCAGGGTCTACTCCGTCGAGCGGGAAAACCTTACCCCCTCTTAACTCGTAGCCGGTTAAGATATTGAACCCTTCGTTTTCACCCCCGCCGAGAAACAGCACATACCTCCCACCCACTTTAGGCATCCCCTGCTTATGGATACCATACTGGTGAATGTGGCCGGACGGCGTCCGGATGCGGCCGCCCATGCGCTCGACGCTGATAACGTCGCCGGCGTTGAGCGGCCTCGCGGCCTGACTCTTTATGATCCTCTCTACATTCACGCCAAACTCAGAATAGATGTTGGTTTTATCTTCTGAGAGATAAGCGCGTGCGCTCTGAATTTTACCTATCAGAATAATCGTGCTGCGTTCCGTAGGGATGGCAGGAAAGCCTACCTCCCAATCGTTGACTAGATTGATAAGGCCGTTTTCAGTTACCGGAGAAGGTTTAAAGACGTAACCCGTATCACCGGGAGGGCTATTCTTGGCTTTGCGCTTAGCCTTCTCCCGCGGGTCGGCAGGCTCGGGCGAGTCGTACTCGACAAGAGGCCATCGCGGGTCTTCGTGTTTGGGCTTACTGTTACCCTGCTGGTTGTTTTGGCCCAGGCTGCTGCGCAATGATCTCGCTGCTATAGAGCCCATGAGTAGCATCAGGAGTGTGAGAAATGTGATGGGAAAATACTTTCGCACGTGAAGACTCCTCGCGTCAGGGTTGGTGGAATAAACTCTACCTCTAAAGAGGCCGAGTTTTAATCTCGACAGGGACTTATCAGAAAACGCTCCGTTATGCACGGGAGAGTAATTAGGTGGGTGGGCCAGCTTATACGCCCATTTAAAAATGCAGTCAAGCACAATTTTACCCACCACAGTGGGTTTAAATTGTATAACAGGAATTCGGCAGTCACCCCACAGGCGAGGAGGCTCAATGAGCGAGGCGACGCGGCAACTGTCAGAGGAGGTTCTTTCGACCGAGGAGATTCGGTCGCACTTCCCCGCCCTCGAACGGGTGCACGAAGGCGAGCGGGTCGCGTACTTCGACGGGCCGGGCGGGACGCAGGTGCCGCGCCGCGTCGTCGAGGCGATGGCCGACTACCTCTTCCGCCACAACGCCAACACGCACTGGGCCTACCCTTCGAGCGAGGAGACGGACGCCCTCATCGAGCAGTCGCGCGCGGCGCTGGCCGACTTCCTCGGGGCCTCGCCCGGCGAGATCGTCTTCGGCGCGAACATGACGGCGCTCTCATTCCACCTCTCGCGCACGCTCGGGCGAATCTTCGACGAGGGCGACGAACTCGTCGTCACCGAACTCGACCACCACGCCAACGTCGCGCCCTGGCAGGCGCTCGAAGGTGAGCGCGGCGTCCGCGTCCACGTCGTCAGGATGAGCACCGAGACGGGCGCGCTCGACTGGGACGACTTCGGGCGTAAAGTTTCGGCGCGGACGCGGCTCGTCGCCGTCGGCGCGGCCTCGAACGCGCTCGGCACGCTGACCGACCTCTCACGCGCGGGCGCGCTGGCGCGCGC
>JALZHT010000374.1 GCA_030860645.1 Acidobacteriota bacterium | reverse complement strand
CCCGGCTCGCACCTAAAGCACTCGCCGAGTTGCGTTAATGAAGTGCGGGTTGGAGGGCGCGCGGGCGTCGCGGGCGTCGCGGCCGATGAGGTTCTCGGAGGCGTCTCCGAATTCTCGGAGGGCGGCGCGGGGGTGTGGGGCGCGCGCGCAAAAAAAGCGGACGCGCGCGGCGGCGCGGCGCGTCCACGGGGAGGAATGCGAATCTAAAACGACGCCGGCGGGCCGCGTCTAAAATCTCGTACGCCGGGGCGCTCAGGCCTCGACGCCGCGGCGGCCGAAGAACTGCTTGAGCGCCGGGTAGACGTCCTCCTTGTCGTCAATGCGGACGCCGACGAAGCGCTCCTTGCGCTTGAGGCGGTCGTTGAAGATAGAGAGGAGCGCGCCCGACGAGCGGCGGTAGCCGGCCCCGCCCTCCTCGCCGATCTCGCCGTAGCCGAAGAGGTTGCAGGTCTGGATCAGCTCGTCGGCGAGGCGGACGGCCTCCTCGTTGTCGGAGTAGTAGTTGTCGCCGTCGGAGAAGTGGAACGGGTAGATGTTCCAGTCCTGCGGGCGGTAGCGCTCGCGGATGGTGTCGAGCGCGAGCTGGTAGGCCGAGGAGACGACCGTCCCGCCCGATTCGCCCTGCGTGAAGAACTGCTCCTCCGTGACCTCTCTGGCCTCGGTGTGGTGCGAGATGAAGACGATCTCGACGTTGTCGTACTTCGTGCGCAGGAACCTCACCATCCAGAAGTAGAAGGAGCGCGCGATGTACTTCTTGAACTCGCCCATCGAGCCGCTTACGTCCATCAGCGCGAGGACGACGGCGTTCGACTCGTAGCGCTTGTCCTCCTCCCAGGTCTTGAAGCGGAGGTCTTCCTTGCGGACGTTGCCGAAGCGGGCGTCGCCCTCCTCGCGGGCGTTGCGCCTGATGTTCTCCAGGATCATGCGCCGCTTGTCGAGGTTCGACATGATGCCGGTGCGGCGGATTTCGTTGAAGCGGGTGGTCTTCGACTGGACGGCGCGCTTGGCCTTCTCTTCGAGGAAGGGGAGCTGGAGGTCTTCGAAGATGAGCGCGGCCAGCTCGTCAATGTTGACCTCGGCCTCGTAGTAGTCGGCCCCCGCGTCCTGCCCGGCGGGGCCTTTGCCCTTGCCCGGCCCCTGACCCTGCCCCTCGCGCGCGATCACGTCGCCGACGCGCGTCTTGCCGTCGCCCTGCCCGACGTGCTTCTTCTTCCGGTGGTCGAAGCGGAACTTGTACTCGTCGAGCGAGCGGATGGGGACTTTGACGGTGCGCCGCCCGTCCGAGAGGATGATCGCCTCGTTCGAGACGATGGAGCCGAGGTTCTTGCGGATGGCCTCCTTGACGCGCTCCTTGTGCCGCTCCTGGTCGATGATGCCCTTGCGCTGTAAAGACCAGTCGTTGCGCTGAATCGTCCCCGAAATGTGCGAGTCGTTTGTCGTCACGAAACCCTCCCGCATTTAGCTTGCACTGCTAGACAAAGCTCAATATTACTTCGTTATCTCGTTCTATGAATCCACTGGATAACGGAGCCAACTACATACGTGATGTACCCGACAACTACTATTCCGCCGCCAAGCGATAGAGACTTATGACCGGCCTGAAAATAATCAACCAATAAACTAATGACCCAGGGGAGAGGAAAGAGGGTAAAGCAAGCTATACCCACGCCTCTCCATTACCTCGACAAGATTTCCTTCTGGTAGTTTTCATAATGCATAACTCACCTCTCTACCATCCAATTGGAAAACGCCCGCGCCTTCTAATCAAAAGGCGCGGGCGTTGGTAGCTGTGCGACCTTATCCCCGACGCCGGGCGAGCCCGGTGCCGTCACCGCGAGAGGAGCGTGCCGACGTAGGTCAGGAGTTCGTTGGCGCAGACGGGGCAGTAGCCGTGCTCCTTGATGAGGCGGTCGACGACCTCGTTGATGCGGCGCAGTTGGTCGGGGTCGGGCGTCTTGGCCGAGGTCGTGATCTTCACCACGTCCTTGAGGTCGGCGAAAATCTTCTTCTCGATGGCCTCCTTGAGGCGCTCGTGCGAGGTGTACTCGAACTGCTTGCCCTTGCGCGCGTAGGACGAAATCCGGATCAGAATCTCCTGCCGGAAGGTGTTCTTGGCGTTCTCGGAGATGCCGATCTGCTCCTCGATGGAGCGCATCAGCTGCTCGTCCGGCTCCATCTCCTCCTCGGTGATCGGGTCTTTGATCTTCTCCTTGTTGCAGTACGCCTCGACGTTGTCGAGGTAGTTGTTGCACATCGTGCGCGCCATCTCCTCGAACGAGTAGACGAAGGCGCGCTGCACCTCGGTCTTGGCGACTTCGTCGTACTCCTTGCGGGCCGCCGAGATGAGGTTCAGGTAGCGCTCGCGCTGGTCGGGCGTGATGCCGGTGTGCTGCTCGAAGCCGTCCTTGATGGCCCGGAGCGCGTCGATGGGGTTGATGCAGGTGATGCCGTCGCGCACGAGCGCGCCCGAGAGGCGGTTGATGATGTAGCGCGGGCTGATGCCGTCCATCCCCTCGCGGACGGCCTCCTCCTTGAGTTCGCGCACGTCCTTCGACTTGTAGCCTTCCACGTCCTCGCCGTCGTAGAGCTTCATCTTCTTGACGGTGTCGACGTTGGCGCGCTTCGGCTCTTCGAGCCGCGTCATGACGGCGAACATCGCGGCGACCTTCAGCGTGTTCGGCGCGACGTGGACGTTGCGGAGCACGTCCGACTGCTTGAGCAGCTTGTCGTAGATGCGCTCCTCCTGCGAGACGCGGAGGTTGTAGGGGACGCGCACGAGGATGATGCGGTCTTGCAGCGCCTCCGACTTCTTGTTGCCGGCGAAGGCGATGTACTCGTTCTCGTTCGAGTGCGAGACGATGACCTCGTCGGCGTAGATCATCGCGAAGCGGCCCGTCTTGATGTTCTGCTCCTGCGAGAGCGTGAGGAGCGAGTAGAGGAACTTCTCGTCCACCTTCAGCATCTCGACGAACTCCATGATGCCGCGGTTGGCGATGTTCAGCTCGCCGTCGAAGCGGTAGGCGCGCGGGTCACTCTCGACGCCGACCTCGCCGATGGTCGAGAGGTCAATCGAGCCGGTCAGCTCCGTGATGTCCTGCGACTTCGGGTCCGAAGGGGCGAAGGTGCCGATGCCGACGCGCTTCTTCTCGGAGAGGACGATGCGGTGGACCCGCACGTCCTCGTGGCGGCCGCCGTAGGTGTGTTCGAGCGCGTAGCGGCACTGCGGGCAGAGGTCGCCCTCGATGTAGATGCCGTAGTGCTTCTCGACCTCGGCGCGCAACTGCTGCGGGATGAGGTGCAGCGGCTCCTCGTGCATCGGGCAGTCCTTGATGGCGTAGACCGCGCCCTGGTCGGTGCACGACCACTCTTCGAGGCCGCGCTTGAGCATCGTGACGATGGTGGACTTGCCGCCGCCGACCGGCCCCATCAGGAGGAGGATGCGCTTGCGGACTTCGAGGCGCTGGGCGGCCGACTTGAAGTACTCGACGATGCGGGAGATCGGCTCCTCGATGCCGAACAACTCCTCGGCGAAGAAGTTGTAGCGGGCGACCTCGTCGCGGGTGCCCTCGTGGAGCTTCTCGACGCCGCGGGCGTGGATCATGTCGTTGATGCGCGCGTGCGAGAGCTGGGCGAGGCGGGGCTGCTGCGTGACCAGCTCGAAGTAGTCGCGGAAGGAGCCCTCCCACTGTAGCGCCGCGTGCTCCTGGCGCAGCTCTTCGAGCCGCGCCGTGATGTCGAATTTGCTGCCGTCCTGCTCTTGCATAGCCTCGTCTTAAACCTCTTGATCGGCTTCGCGCGCAGAAGTGGCGGCGTGCGTGCTTCACGCCCTGGTCGGGTCGGCGGCGCGATGGTCGCGCCCCGGGCCGCCCCGCCCTCGGAAACGTCTCGATGCGCGTCCGGACGCAGCGCCCGCGCGAGCGGCACGCGCCGCGCCGTCGAGACTCCTCCTCAGTTTGCTTCAATGAACCGGGTTGTCAACCGGGAGAATGTAGGTGAACTGTCGGCTTCCGTCTCGGCGGGCCAACGTCGCCGTTTGACCCCGCGGTGAGCCTCAAGTATAGCACAGCCCGCGGAGGTCTCCGTCAACTCTTATTTTCCGCCGCCAGCATGACGCGCGGCTGGAGCAGGCCGCGCTCGGCCGCGTAGACGGCGACCGCTAACAGGCCGCCGCGCTCGTCGAAGAGCAGCACGCGCGCGCCGTCCTCCCACGCCGGCAC
>JALZHT010000373.1 GCA_030860645.1 Acidobacteriota bacterium | reverse complement strand
GTGCTGGTAAGAGCGTTGACTTTACCAGCACCTAGAACCCAGAACCCGGCACCCTTTTCAATTGACTGCGTCGGAGGCGGTATCGGGCAGGGGCGCGCCCGCGCCGTCGACGAGGACGATGGTGAGTTCCTGTTCGTCGGCCAGCGTCGAGTCGAGGAGCGTCTGCACCCAGTAGCGGCCGGGCGCGGGGAAGGCGACGTTGAAGAAGAAGCTGATGTTGTTGGCGACGCCGCCCGGGGCGATCTCGAAGGGCGCGGGGTCGGCGAGGACGACGGGCTGCCGGCGGCCGCCGTCCAGGATGCGCACCTCCGAGAGGTGGCGGCCGCTGCCGCCGCGCCACTGTGTGACGACGGCGAACTTCATCAGCGTCACCGGCACCTGCTGCACCATGACCTGGTGGAAGACGCCCATCAGCGAGAGCTTGTTGCCCACCTCCAGCCGCACGTCGTCGCAGAAGATGGTGTAGACCAGCACCGGCTTGTCGTTCGGTTGTGTGCTCATCCCAGTAAACCCTTCAACCCTTCCTCGCCGTCGATGATGTTGAGTTTCAGTTCCCGCGCCCTGTCGAGCTTCGAGCCGGCGTCCTCGCCCGCCACGACGTAGTCGGTCTTCTTGCTGACCGAAGAGGTGACGCGCCCGCCGCGCGCCTCGATGAGTGCGCGCGCCTCGTCGCGCGTCATGGTTTCTAGTTTGCCGGTGAGGACGAACAGCTTGCCGGCGAACGAGCCGTCACCCGCGGCCGCCGCCGCGCCACCCGCCAGTTCCGTCTGCACGCCCGCTTCCTTCAGGCGCTTGCATAAATCAAGGTTGCCTTCGTCGTCGAACCAGTCGCGCACGGACTCCGCCACGGTCAGGCCGATCTCGGGGATGTCGTCTATCTCCTCGACCGTGGCTGAGGCCAGCCGGTCGAGCGAGCCGAAGCGGCGCGCGAGCAGCGCGGCCGTGCGCTCGCCGACGTGGCGGACGCCGAGGCCGTAGACGAGGTGCGGCAGGTCGCGCCCCTTGCTCGCCTCGATCTGCGCGATGAGGTTCGAGGCCGACTTCTCGGCCTTGCGTTCGAGCGCCGCCACGTCCTCGCGCGTGAGCCGGTAGAGGTCGGCCACGTCGCGCACCATCTTCTTCTCGACGAGCTGCTCGGCCAGCGCCTCGCCCAGCCCCTCGATCCTCATGGCGCGCCGCGAGGCGAAGTGGAGCAGCCGCGCTTTAAGTTGCGCCGGGCAGTCGGCCGCCACGCACCGCGAGACGACCTCGCCCTCGGGCCTTGAGACGACGCCGCCGCAGACGGGGCACGCCGCGGGGAAGGTGTACTTCTTCTCCTTCCCCGTCCGCCGCGACTCGACCACCTTCAAGACCTTCGGGATGATCTCGCCGCTCTTCTCGATCAAGACCCAGTCGCCGACCTTCACGCCGAGCCGCTTGATCTCGTCCTCGTTGTGCAGCGTCGCGCGCGCCACGGTCGTGCCGGCGAGGAGCACGGGCGTCAGGTTGGCGACCGGGGTGAGCGCGCCGGTGCGGCCGACCTGCACGACGATGGACTCGACCTGCGTCGTCGCCTGCCGCGCCGGGTACTTGTAGGCGATGGCCCAGCGCGGGGCCTTCGCGGTCGCGCCGAACTCCTCCTGCAAGGCCGTCGAGTTGACCTTGACGACGACGCCGTCAATCTCGTATTCGAGCCGGTCGCGCTCGGCCTCCATCTCATTACAGAACTTGATGACGCCCTCGATGTCCTTACAGCGTTCGCGGTAGGGGTTGACGCTGAAGCCTGCCTGTTCGAGCCAGTTGAGCGCGTCCCAGTGCGTGGCGAAGGGCTTGCGGTCGCCGCTGAGCGCGTCGTAGGCGAAGAGGTCGAGGCGGCGGCGCGAGACGATTTTCGGGTCGAGCTGGCGGATGGTGCCGGCGGCGGCGTTGCGCGGGTTGGCGAAGCGCGGCTCGTCCGCCTCCTCGCGCTCCAGGTTGATGCGCTCGAAGGCCCTGCGCGAAAGGTAAGCCTCGCCGCGCACCTCCACCTCCGAGACCTGCTTGTCCTTCAGGCGGAGCGGGACGCTGCGGATGGTGCGGACGTTCTGCGTCACGTCCTCGCCGACGCGGCCGTCGCCGCGCGTCACGCCGCGCGCCAGCACGCCGCCCTCGTAGTGGAGCGAGACCGAGAGGCCGTCAATCTTCAACTCGGCGACGTACTCGAAGGCCCGCCCGTCGGCCAGCCTGCGGCAGCGCTCGTCGAAGGCGCGCAGGTCTTCGAGGTTGTAGCTGTTATCGAGCGACAACATCGGCCGCCGGTGGACGTACTCGGCGAACCCCTCGGCAGGACGGCCGCCGACCCGCACGGTCGGGCTGTCGGGCGTCTGAAATTGCGGGTGCTCTTCCTCCAACTGCCGGAGCCGTTCGAGCAGCGCGTCGTACTCCGCGTCGGAAATCTCCGGCGCGTCGTGGACGTAATACAGCTCCTCGTGACGGAGGATCTCATCACGCAGCTTTTTGATCTCGCTTCCGATGCTTTTCGCCGTGGGTGGCATGCGTCGCTGATTCTAAGGGGTCACTTGTTGAGCTGCACGAACCCTTCGCGCTCCTGCCGCACGTCGTCGTCCTCTTCGAGGTGGGCGAGGCGGTGGATGATGCGGCCGAAGTATTTGACGCCGCGGATGAAGTCGTCGAGGCGGATGTGCTCGTCGGGGCCGTGCGGGTTCGAGCCGTAGTAGCTGACGCCGAAGGAGACGACGGGCGTGGGCGGGTGGCTGACGCCGCAGACCGCGCCGACGGGGCCGCTCGCCGGGTCGAGCGGGTAGACGACCGGGGGCGCGCCGTAGACCTCGGCGGCCGCCTCGACCGCCGCGCGCGCCACCGTGGATTTCGGCGACGACTTGGCGTAGGGCGCGCCCCCCAGCTCGATGATCTCGATGTCCTGAAAGCCGCGCGTGTCGAGGTGGCGGCGGAGCAGGCGGACGACCAGCTCGGGCGTGAGGTCGGGGACGAGCCGGAAGTCGAGGCGGGCCGTGGCCGTGCCCGGCAGCACCGTCTTCGCGCCCGCCTCGGTGTGGCCGGTGCGGATGCCGCAGATGGTGCAGGTCGGGCCGAAGATCAGCTCCTTCGTCAACTCGCGGCCCGTCATCCCGCGCACCCAGCTCGCGATGCGGAACTCCTTGCGCAGCCCCGCCTCGTCCAGCTCGACCGTCTTCAGGGTCTGCTTGTCCTCGCCCGTGACGGGCGCGACGTGCGACGAGAAGCCGTCGACGGTGATGACCCCTTTGGGCGAGACGACCGTCGAGAGCGCCTGCACGAGCTGCCACGCCGGGTTCGGCACGATGCCGCCCCACTTCGAGTGCAGGTCGCGGCGCGCGCCGTACGCGCGCAGTTCGAGGAAGGCGATGCCCTTGAAGCCGAGGTTGATGACGAGGCGGTCTTTCGTGTCGAGGTAGCCGTCGTCCCACACGCAGCCGTCGGCGCGCAAAAGCTCGCCGTGCTCGTCGGCGAAGCGGTAGAGGCTCGGGCTGGCGATGCCGTCCTCGCCCTCGACGACGAAGCGCAAACAGACGGGGAGCTTGCCGAAAGTCTTCTGGTAAGCCTCGACCGCCGCGACCCGCGCGACCAGGTCGCCCTTGCTGTTGGCCGCGCCGCGCGCGTAGAGCTTGTCGTCAACGACGGCCGCGGCGAACGGCCCCGAAGACCACTCGGTGAGCTGGCCGACGGGCTGCACGTCGTAGCGGCCGTAGACGACGAAGCAGCGCTCGCCGGCCCCGCACTCGCCGTAGACGATGGGGAAGCCGCTCCCGATCTTGAAGGGGCGCGTGCCCGCCCCGACGCGCTGCAACATCTGCTCGACCTGCTCGGCCATCGCCCGCATCCCCGTCCCCCGCGCCGCCACCGACGGCATCCGACACAGCGCCTGCAAGCGCTCCACGAACGAGCGCGCGTGGCGGTCAACGTAGCGGTCGAAGCGGGTGAAAGGCATAGCTCGAAGGGTGCTGGGTGCTAGGTGCTGGGTACTAGGTAAAAAGGAAATTGTCTTACCCAGGACCCGGCACCTGGAACCCAGCACCATAGAAAAGGTATCGGGGGCGCTCCGGGTCGCGCTCGAAGCCGGCGCAGACGAGGCCGGCGGCGAAGGCGCTTTGGAACTCTTCGCGGACGCGCAGTTGTTCGCGGCGCGCGCTCGTGGGGTCTTCGCCGAGCAGCGCGCCCCAGTTCGGGGGGATGGCGACGGAGGCGGCCGGCGCGCCCGCAGGC
>JALZHT010000372.1 GCA_030860645.1 Acidobacteriota bacterium | reverse complement strand
CACGACGACCTCCTCGGCCCGCGCCGCGCCGCCGCGCGTCTCGCGCCGCTCGCGCCAGCGCTCGTCCAACTCCCAGAGGCCGCGCAGCCACTCCTCGCGGCGCGGCAGCGTGCCGAGGCTGGCGACCGTCTCCGGGTAGTGCCGGCGGAAGTAGGCGAGGTCGGGCGACGTGCGTCCGGGCCTGACGGCGGACGACGCTTTGGAGGGTGCTGGAGCCGTGGCGACCATAGAGCTATGAAGGCGGCGGCTGCGGCGGGGCCGCGCCCCGCGCGCCGATTAAGAAAACATTTTGCCAACGGGAGATTGAACCGTGCGCGCAGTGTAGCCGAAGGCCGCCCGGCGGTAAAGGACTAAGGCGCGCGCGAGAAAAATGTTAGATTGCGGGAACAGTGAGCGGAATTTTTGATTTTGGGTTTTTGATTTGCGATTTAGTCGTCGGCCGTCAGTAAAGACAGAAAAACTGACGGCCGACGGCCGTCGTCCCCAATCGCAAATCAAAAATTCCTACCGCCTGCTCCTCGTAATCAACCCGATGACGGCGACGAAGAGGGCCGAGCCGATGATGGACCAGATGACGGGGAAGGTGCGCCCGCCGACCTCGACGGGGAAGGGTTCGGGCAGGCCGACGCGGCGCGCCAGCCACAGCCCGAGCAGCGCGCCGATGAAGCCGAGCGCGATGGAGACGAGGCAGCCGCCGCGCGAGAAGCCGCCGATGGCCTGACCCAGCGCGCCGCAGATGCCGGCGACGAGCAGCAGCAGGAGAAGATCAATCAGACTCATTTCCGCCCTCCCGAAACCAACAGGTCTGGTGTGCCCTTTGTGCCGCCGAGCATAAACCCGAATCCGACCGCCTTCAAATCTTTCTCTTCCCAACCGCGCCCCGGGCCGCTATAATTTTTCCGTGCCGTGACGAACCCGCGCCGTGCGGGTTCCGCCACCGGAGCAACACCGACAAAGGCCACCCGCGGCGAAAGCCCCGGGGCGCAAAGCCGTTGACCTAAACGCCGACCCCTCGGACGGGGCCTCGGCGCAAGGTGGCAGCGGTCGCCGAAGTGATGCAGTCAAGAACCCGAGAGTCGAGAGGCCGGTCGCGCGCTGAGAGCTTAGCGCGCCCCGGCCTCGTTGCTTTCGCGGGGCCGGGAAAGCCTTTCCGGAGAGGCTCTTGCGGGCGGCTCGCGCCACCCGCCGGCCGCCCCGTCGGAAGCAACGCCGACGCCCCTCCCCACATCTTAGACTGGCA
This sequence comes from Acidobacteriota bacterium, assembly GCA_030860645.1. Classification (GTDB taxonomy): domain Bacteria; phylum Acidobacteriota; class Blastocatellia; order Pyrinomonadales; family Pyrinomonadaceae; genus QHXN01. The sequence continues at coordinate 2,982 of JALZHT010000372.1, read as the reverse complement.
CGTCGCGGCGATCCTCCACCCCTTCAGGTCGCGCGGCCCGGCTGATTAATTTCAACCACAACCGAAAGACTTGAAGAGCTTTTAAGGAGAATTACTGTCATGCGGAAACTGTTTCTCGCCTCCCTCCTCGTCGTCGCGGCCTTCGGCGGAACCGCGCTCGCCCAGGATCAGAACGGCGCGTCCTCGAACTCGGACATCCCCAACATGGGCCGCGCGCCCAAGCAGCCCGACGGCGTCGGCCGCCTCGACCTGCGCATCGTTGACGAGCAGGGCAACCCCATCGAGGGCGTGCGCGCCGACCTCAAATCCCGGCGCCTGAACGGCTTCCTCTGCGAGTCCTGGAACTGGACGAACGCGCAGGGCGTCGCCGTGCTCCCGCCGCTCCACATGGGCCGCCTCCAGTTGACGCTCAAGGCCAAAGGCTTCGAGAAGATGACGATCAACCTCGACGCCAACTCGCTCGACCAGCCCGTCCGCATCACGATGGTGCGTAAGAGCTAACTTCAGAAAAAAGGGTGCAGGGTTCTAGGTGTGAGGTGCTGGGTGAAGGCAATTTGTCTTTCCCAGCACCTCACACCTAGAACCCTGCACCCTTTTTTTGTCTCCACTCGCGCACCACGTCGGCGGCGGGGCGTTTCTTCCCGTCGACTTCAAAATTCAGCCGCCGCATCTCCCCGGTCGTGAGCGAGCCGCCGAGTTGGCGGAGCGCGTCGCCGAGCGCCGGGAGGCGCGCGAGCGTGTCGCGGCGGGAGATGAAGACCGCCTCGTAGGGCGGGAAGTAGCGCCGGTCGTCGGCGAGTTGGACGAGGCCGAGCGTGGCGATCATGCCGTCGGTCGAGTTGCCGGCGATGATGTCCACCTCGCCGTCGGCCAACGCGCGGTAGGAGAGCGACAAGTCCATCTCGCGGGGCCGCGCGGCGAACTGTAAATCGTAGGCGCGCGTGAAACCCTCGTAGCCGTCCCGGCGCGACATGAAGTCCTGGCCGAAGCCGGCGCGCCAGCCGCGCGCGTGCGCGACCGCGTCGGAGATCGTCCGCAAGTTCAGGCGCTCCGCGTCCGAGCCGCGCACGAGGATGGCGAAGTCGTTGCTGAAGCCGAGCGGCGGACTCACCTCCAGCCCAAACTGCTCCGCGTACTCGCGCCGCACCTGCTCGTAGACGGCGCGCGGGTCGGTGACGGGCTGGTGCTTGAGAATCGCCGTGAACGAAGTCCCCGTGTACTCGGGGTAGGCGTCGATCTGCCCGGCGAGGAGCGAGTCGTGCGGGAGGTTGCCGCCGAGTTCGAACCGCCGCTCGACTTTGAGGCCGCGGGCTTCGAGCGCCTGCGCCAGAAGCTCGCCGAGGATGACCGACTCGGTGAAGTCCTTCGAGCCGACGACCACGTCCGAGCGCCCGGCCCGATTCCAGAACGCGAAGACGACGCCCGCGACGAGTAACAGCGCGAGCGCCGCGTAAACGAGACGGCGCAGCCCCGCGCCGCGCTTCGTCTGCCTGCGCGCGCCCCGCCGCCTCACGTCGAGGCGCGACTCCAGGAGTCCGATCCCGGCGTCGGCCGCCAGCGCGAGCAGCGCGGCCGGGAGCGCGCCCGCGAGCAGGAGGTTGTTGTCGTACTGTCGGAGGCCGCGGAAGATGTACGTGCCGAGGCCGCCCGCGCCGATGGCCGCCGCGATGGTCGCGACGCCGACCGAGATGACCGTCGCCACGCGCACGCCCGCCAGAATCACCGGCGCGGCCAGAGGCAACTCGACCTGTCGGAGCACCTGAGAGTCCGTCATCCCCATCGCCACGGCCGCCTCCCGCACGCTGCGGTCTACGCCCTCGACGCCGGTCACGGTGTTGCGGATGACCGGCAGCAGCGCGTAGAGGACGAGCGCGACGACGGCCGTGCGCGCGCCGATGCCGCCGACGAAGGGGAGCGGGATGAGGAGGCCGAAGAGGGCGAGGCTGGGGACGGTTTGCAGGACGTTGGCGACGGCGAGCACGGGCCGCTTGAGCGCGGCGCGGCGCGTCAGCACGAGGCCCGTGGGGATGCCGACGGCGACGGCCAGCGCGGTCGCGGCGGCGACGAGCAGAAGGTGCTCGCCCGCCAGCGCCAGCACCTCGCGCCAGTGTCTCGTGATGAACTCAAGCAGGCTCATGCGTGGCAGTTTCGCCGACGGGTTGGAGGGTTTCGCGGTAGGCGCGCGCGCGGGGCTCGTCGGAGCGGAGGAAGCCTGCGGGCGTGTCGAGGAGCACGACGCGGCCGGCGCTCATGAGCGCGACGCGCGTGCCGAGGGCGAGGGCTTCGCGCACGTCGTGGGTGACGAGGACGACCGTCTTGGCGAGGCGGCGTTGCAGCGCGGCGAACTCGCGCTGGAGCGCGGCGCGCGTCAGGGGGTCGAGCGCGCCGAAAGGCTCGTCCATCAGGAGCAGCGGGGGGTCTGCGGCCAGCGCCCGCGCGACGCCCACACGCTGCCGCTGCCCTCCCGAAAGCTCGGCCGGGTAGCGGGCGGCGAAGCGCGCCGGGTCGAGGCCGACCAGTTCGAGCAGTTCGCCGACGCGCGCGCGCACGCGCGCCCCGTCCCAGCCCCGCAGCGTCGGCACGAGCGCGACGTTGCGCTCGACCGTGAAGTGCGGGAACAGCCCGGCCTCCTGGATGACGTAGCCGGTGCGCCTCCGCAGTTCGATTTCGTCCCACTCGCGCGTGTCGCGCCCGCCGACGAGGACGGCCCCCGCGGTCGGCGCGAGCAGGCGGTTGATGAGCCGCAGCGTCGTCGTCTTCCCGCACCCCGACTCGCCGAGCAGCACCAGCGTCTCGCCGCGCCGCACGTCGAGGCTCAGGTCGTCAATGATCGGCGCGCCCGCCCCGGCCACGGCGAACGTGACGTTGCGGAAGCTGACTTCGATGTGCTCGTCTACCGGCATCAGGGATTCCGTCCGGAGCAAGTTTAAGTCAAAGGCGGCGACCCTCAATCAGACCGTAGGGGCAGGGCTTGTCCCTGCC
>JALZHT010000371.1 GCA_030860645.1 Acidobacteriota bacterium | reverse complement strand
TCCCTCTCGCGCTCGCGGCGCGAGGCGCGCGTCTCGCGCTTCGCGGGCGTGGCCTTGCGCGAGGCGGCCGTCTCGCGGCCCCGCTTACTCTTGGCTGTGGACTTGGCCGCGGCCGCTTTGGCGGGCGCTTTCTTCGAGCCTTTGGCGGCGGCACTGGCGGCGGGAGCGGCGCAGAAAATGGCGGCGATGACGAACGCAGCGAGACCGGGGAACGGGAACTTCAGGGACATCGGGCTTCATCCTCGCTTGCAAGACAAGCAAAGGGGCGACCGGCGCGAGAGACTACGAGGGGGCGCCGGGCCGCCGGATTAGCTCTGGAAAGGCGCGGAAGCGGACGTGGCCGGCAGGCGGGGGCCGGCGGCGAACGGGACGCCGCGGCCGGTTGCCAAACTCGAAATGTCGGGTGCCACGTCTGGAACTCTTCCGAGCCAGCTTCGGGTTGCTATTGCAAACTTCGGTTCGTTCAATGAAAAGGCTGGAGAGACTGCTTTGTGGTCTCCGGGAGGGTTTGCGCTGAAGACCGTCGTGACTATAACATTCGAACAATTCGCGCGGCAACAGAAAAAGAATATTTAGTAGCCAGGAGACAAGTAGCGGCAGCCGGTAGTTTTAAAAGCGGACGCCGACCCTGTCAGACTGACTGTTTAGCAACGGAAATTCTTCTGCTGGCTACTGACTACCGGCCTACTCGGCTACTTGTCTTATGTCCCTGCTGAGGCTCATCTACAGCTTCCGGACGCGGCTGCTGATCGTGATGGCGCTGCTGCTGGTCGCCACGCTCGGCGTGCAGTTCTACCTCTTCCGCCGCGAGGAGCTGCGCCGCGCCGTCATCATCGCCGAGCAGGAGCAGGCGCTAGTCGCCAGCACGGCCCTCGCCCTCCAGAGCATCACGTCGCGCGCCTACCTCACCGACATAGACAAGGAGCGCCCCGTCCCCTTCCTCCAGGAGCAGGCCGGGCGCGTCATCAACATCCTCGTCGTCAACGAGCACGGCCGCGTAGACGACAGCCTCGACCCGCGCTACGCCCCCTCGCTCCTCGAAGACGGCACGGCCAAGTACCTCGACATCAAGGACGTGTCGCTGCCCCGGCTCGTCGAGGCCGGGCAGACGACGAAGGACATCCGCCGGCTCCTCCCGGGGTCGCCGCCGCCCACCGACCGCCCCATCGCCGGCGAGAACCGCGCCTTCCCCATCCCGGTCGAGACGAGCGGCGGCGTCAACTACATCATCGTCGTGCTCGGCGCGGCCAAGACGCCGCACACCGACACGTGGGGGGACGTTTTGCAGCCGCTTCTGCCGACGCTCTCCGTCTTCATCCTCGCCTTCGTCGGCCTCTTCGTCCTCGTCTGGCGCTTCACGCGCCCCGTCCACGAGCTGTCGCAGGCCACGCAGCGCGTCGCCGCCGGCGATTTCTCCTTCCGCGTCCCGGCGGCCGACCGCCGCGACGAGGTCGGCCGCCTCGCCGCGACCTTCAACCGGATGGTCGACCAGCTCGGCGAGATGCGCCAGCTCGAAGCGCAGGTCAAGCAGGCCGAGCAGTCGGCCGTCATCGGCCGCCTCGCCTCGGCCATCGCCCACGAGATCAAGAACCCGCTCAACTACATCAACCTGACGCTCGACCACCTGCGCACGAGCCTCGCGCCCGGCGACCCGGACAAGCGCCGCGTCGTCGAGCGCCTGACCTCGCAGCTCAAGGCCGAGGTGGCGCGCATCAACACGCGCGTCACCGAGTTCCTCAAGTACACGCGGCCCGCCAGCTCGGACATGAAGCCGCTCGACCTCGGCGAGACTCTGCGCGACGCGCTCCGCATGGTCGAGGTGCAGGCGGCCGAGGGCGGGGTGGAGACGCGGCTGGAGGCGGGCGCGGGCGTCTCGCCCGTCGTCGGCGACCGCGAGTCTTTACGTTCCGTCTTCACAAACCTTATCATTAACGGCATGCAGGCGATGGAGGGCGAGGGCGGGCGGCTCACCGTCAGGCTCGAAGGCCGCGACGGGCGGGCGCGCGTCGAAATCTCGGACACGGGCCGCGGCATCGCGCCCGAACACCTCCCCAAGATTTTCGAGCCTTACTTCTCGACCAAGGAGACGGGGACGGGCCTCGGCCTCGCCATCGTCAAGAAGGCCGTCGAGGATCACAACGGCACCATCTCCGTCGAGAGCACGCCCGGCGCGGGCACGACGTTCACGGTCGAACTACCCACAACAGGAGGGGGTGCTGGGTTCTAGGTTTTGGGTGCCGGGTAAAGGCGAGTCGCTTTCACCCGGCACCCAGCACCTAACACCCAGAACCTAATTTGAATGGCACGCAAAAGCATACTGGTCGTCGACGACGAGAAGGCGCAGCGGGAAATCCTGGAGATGATTCTGTCGGGCGAGGGCTACGACGTGACGACGGCCGCGTCGGGCGAGGCGGCCCTGCGCATCCAGCGCGAGCGGCGCTTCGACCTCGCGCTCACCGACCTCAAGATGACCGGCATGGACGGCATCGAGCTGCTCTCGAAGCTCCTCGCCTACGACTCCTCGATCATCGTCATCCTCCTGACCGCCCACGGCTCCATCGAGTCGGCCAAAGAGGCGCTCCGGCGCGGCGCGTTCGACTACCTCGAAAAACCCTTCGAGCGCGACACCCTTTTAGACACCATCCGCCGCGCGCTCTCGCGCCTCGACGCGCTCGACCAGGAGATCATCTCCGCCTCGGTCGAGATGGAGTCGGTCAAGAAGATGATCCTGAAGGTCGCGCGCTCGACCTCGACCGTCCTCATCCGCGGCGAGTCGGGCACGGGCAAGGAGCTGATCGCGCGCGCCATCCACACCCAAAGCCCGCGCGCCGCCGAGATGTTCCAGGCCGTCAACTGCGCCGCCATCAACGAGAACCTGCTGGAGTCGGAACTCTTCGGCCACGAGCGCGGCTCGTTCACCGGCGCGCACGCCGAGAAGAAGGGCCTCTTCGAGGTCGCCGACAAGGGCACGCTCTTCCTCGACGAGATCGGCGAGCTGGACGTGACGATGCAGGCGAAGCTCCTGCGCGCCTTGCAGGAGCGCGAGATCCGCCGCGTCGGCGGGACGCGCCCGATCAAGATCGACGTGCGCGTCGTCGCCGCCACCAACCGCGACCTGCGCGCGATGGTGCAGGACGGCCGCTTCCGCGACGACCTCTACTACCGCATCAACGTCCTCTCCATAGACGTGCCGCCCCTGCGCGAGCGGCGCGAAGACATCCCCGTCCTCATGGACTTCTTCCTGAAGAAGCACACGCGCAACACCTCGCGCCTCATCCGGGGGCTGACGCCCGACGCGCGCAAGGTGATGCTCGACTACGCGTGGCCCGGCAACGTCCGCCAGCTCGAATCCGCCATCGAGCGCGCCATCCTGCTCGCCGAGAACGACTACATCACGGTCGAAGACCTCCCGCTCGAAGTCCGCCAGGAGTCGCGGCCGGCGGCCGAGGGCGCGGGCTTCCGGCTCCCGGTCGAGGGCGTCAACTTCGAGGACGTGGAGCGCAACCTCATCGTGCAGGCGATGGAGCGCACCGACTACAACATCACGAAGGCCGCCAAGCTCCTCGGCCTCACCTTCCGCACGCTCCAGTACCGCCTGGAGAAGTTCGGCATCAAGCGCCCCGAGCGCCACGGCGGGAAGGAAGAGGAAGAAGAGGGGGGCGAGGAATGAGACGCGCCCTGCTCGCGCTGGCGACCTCGCTGGCGCTCTCCGCCGACCAGCGCATCACGGTTCTCGACACGACCATGATCGGCGAGAAGTGGCTCATCGTCGCGGGCGTCCTGGCGTCCGCAGCCTGCGGCGTGTGGCTCCTCTCAGTCTTCCTCTACACCAGGAGTAGAAACAAAGCTCGCCGATGGACACCATCGCCATACTAGGGACGGCGCTCGGCGCGGCGTGGACTTCGGGGATTAACCTGTACGCCACGGTCGCGGTGCTCGGGCTGTTGCAGCGCTACGAGTTGGTCGGGCGGCTGCCGGGCGGACTCGAAGCGCTCGACAACTGGTGGGTCATCGGCGTGGCGCTCGCGCTCTACGCCGTCGAGTTCGTGGCCGACAAGGTGCCGTACGTAGACACGGTGTGGGACGCGGCGCACACCTTCGTCCGCGTGCCGGCGGGCGCGGTGCTCGGCCAGGTCGGCAAGGGCTTCTACCACATCATGTGGGAGCTGCAGGGCGAGCGGCTGATCGGCGCCGCCGGCTGCGTCGCGGCGGCCCAGCGGGTG
>JALZHT010000027.1 GCA_030860645.1 Acidobacteriota bacterium | reverse complement strand
GCTATGAAGGCCCCGACCGGGTTTTGTATAGGGGAATAGAAACAGTCTCACAAATAGACCTTTCCTCGTTGTGAGGAGAACGGCCTGATTTTTTCCCCGGATTTTGTCCTGCCTGCATGAGCGTGATATGGCGCATACAGCGCATAAACGCACATCTTTCGACTGCGACCCTGTAATTTTAGCGGCTTTTTCGCTAGGTGCGGCGTATGCGCGGGATGTAGTAGCCTTCATAACCCCAAGGTCGGGAGTTCAAGTCCCCCCCCGCTATTCACTTTACCTCTTACGACTCAGGTATTTGCCGCCTATCGGCTGGTGCCCGAAAGAAGGGCCTAGCCGGTAATTTTGTCGTGGCCGGAAGCCTGCACTCTCTGTACCGGACGTTGCGCGAGTACCTCCGCCTCTGGAAGTAAGCCCGGCGTGACTCCCTTCCAGCAAAAGACGTTTAGACGGCAGAGAATCGTCACCTGTTACCGTCTGCCTTCGGCTCCTCCGCCCAAAACACCCACTCGACACCGTTAGCGTGCTTCTCCGGTGGGGAAAGCAGTCCGCGCTGCTCAAGAAGGGCGCGCGCGCTGCGCTGCATGTTGGCGTACAAGCACTGTGTCACGTCCGACAGTTCCCAACCCCGGCTCGCGAAGCCGGTCTTCCTGTAGGCGCGTTCCATCTGCGGGCGCTTTCTCTCGAACAGGGCGACCACCTGCTCGGCCATCTCCTGACACAGCGCCTCGAACTCGGCGCACTCCTCGGCCCTGAAGACGGGGAAGTTCGGCTCGTAGTAACGCTCGGACGGGTGCTTCTTCTCCCACTCCTCGGATTCGCGCAGCAACTCGCTCTTCATCATTTGGTTGACGTGCGCGTGAATGCTCGCCGGCTTTAGCTTTAGCTCCTTCGCGAGTTGAGAAATCGTCTTCGGCTCGCGGACCAAAAGATTCAGAATCTCCTCCTTCGTGCCGTTAGGAAGGAGCTTGTTTTTAGTGACTCCCGTCCACGGGTCGCTGTAGCCGCCGCCGCCCCGCCCCGACACGCACTCGCAGGGGAACCGTAACCCTTCACGACCACTAGGTACGCTCATCAGACACCCCTTTACACCTCTGCTTTTAGGGCGTATCCTAAAAGCCTATTCCCCTAATAAAGTACCCCCCGGCGTCTCGACCGAGGGGGTTCACAAAATGTTGACGCGTATGTTCGCGGTGGAACGTAACATTGACCGCGTCATTTATGCAAAGCCGGGAGACCCGGCGCGCTACGGATTCCACTCCCTCGCTTCCGAGCGCAAGAGACGCCCCCTTCGGTCCGTCCTAATCTTTCAATTAAAGGAGGTAGGGAAAGATGACTGATGACACGGGTCGGGTCACCTTAGCAGCAGGGCGGCACGGCGCCCGGATCACGCGCCGCGACATCCTCCTCACGGGAGGGGCCACCTTAGCAGGAGCTACATTGTTTGGCGCATTGTCCGACATCGCGTGGGGACAAACTACGAAGCAGCCGGGCGTGACGACCAAGGACGGCGGGACGAAGCCGGTCTACGTGCCGGACTCCGGCAGCAACGACCCCGTCGCGCACTCTCTCGCCGACAACTTGTTCTGGAACGACATCCTGATGGAGCACGCCAAGTTCTTCATCATGCTGATGCCGGGGCCGGAGTTGGCGGCGCCGCGGGGCCGGGCGGAGCAGTTTCAGGCGTCCTTCGCCAGCCAGTTCGCGAAGGCTCAGAGCGCCAGCCTCGACCGCAGCAACTACGCCGCCTTCAACCGTTCGACCGTCGAACTCGTGAAGCCGTTCATCGATTTCAAGCACGAGATGCAGGCGGCGCAGGAGGCGGGCAAGCTGAACAGCTTGGTCTGGCCGCTCTTCTTCGAGCACACGGCGCGCGAGGCCGAGCGGTTCACGAGGCGGCTGGACAGACTCTCCCGCGGCGAGGCCGCGCTGGAGCGGGGCGAGGTGGTTGACTTCTGGACGATGATCATGGCCGAGCACGCCGACTTCATCGCGCACCTGCTCGACCCACAGGAGAGTGCGCTCGTCCAGAAGGCGATGCAGACGAGCACGGCGTTCCGCGGCCTGCACGCGCAGAAACCGGCCTCGAAAGACCCGGTTGCGAAGGCCGCGGATGACATCATCGACTTCAAGACGGCGGCCGAGAAGGGCATCCAGACCGGCAAGATCAAGAGCATCATCCACCCGGCGCTGGCAGACCACGTCCGGCGCGAGGCCGTCAAGTTCGCCGACGAACTCAAACGGGCGGCGTAAACTTGAGACATTTTTGAGAGGGCCGCCGTTCAATACGGCGGCTTCCTCTCAAGCAACCGGCAAGACTTGCGCTTTCTTAGGTAACCGCCGATTGGTGCGCCAATAACGAGGAGGTGAAAAGATGGCGGAGACGAAAAGGCAAGAACCACCGCAGCCCTTAGACCTCAACACCGGCGAGCGTCTGGCGACGACCGGTCGCGCGGTCGCCCAAGGGATCGCGCACGAGCTGCGCGGCGAGCACGAGACGCAGAAGGGCGCGCGCTACGTCGTGAACGTGGCGGAGGTCAGGCGGATCATCGAAGACTGGCCCGCGCCGCAGAAGAACATCGCCGAGCAGATGATCGAGAAGTACGGCCCGCCCAACGAGGCCACGCCGACGAAGCTCTTCTGGTACGAGAACGGCCCTTGGAAGCGCACGGAGCTTTCGCGCGACATCGTCGTCCACAACTGGCCGACCGTTCACACGGACTTCCTCACGCAGACCATTGATTACCGCGTGCCGCCGGAGATGTTTCACCTGATCGCCATGTTCGACGGCAGCATCATCTGCGACCGGACGCGGGGCGAGGTCTCGGCGCGCTGCGACTCGGAGTCGGCGAACGTTCTCGGCATGAATATGGTGCACGAGATCGTCACCGGCAAGCGGACGGTCGAGGAGGCGAGGGAGACGGCGGTCGAGAGCACCGTCGCCTACAACGTGGGCCGCTCCGCCCCTTACGCTGAGCGTCTTCTGTTCGAAGTCCCGCAGGGCGGCACCGAAGACCTCGACGAGAGCATGATCGCCGGTGCGATCCTCCGGCAGGCGGGCGGCAAGATCAAGGACGTGCTGACCGGGCACGAGGAGGAGGCAACCGACCGCCGCACGGGTCTCGGCGCCGAGCAGGGCGGTCAGGCAAACGCGACGTGGACGGCGTCGCAAGATTCATGAGGGCATGGGCGGGCGTGATTTTGCGTCCCGCGCGACACTGTCTGTGGGCCAACCGCCGCGCCCTGCCCCGCGTGGTTCATCACACACCCGCCTGACAGACCGAAGAGGTATTTTGTGGTAAACGGTCGCGGGCGCGGCGCGGCAACCAACAAGGAGATGACTATGGCAAGTCCTGCGAGTTTCAACGGGCACCCCATCCACCCGATGCTCATCCCGTTCCCGCTGGCACTCTGGTTCTCTTCGTTCGTCGCGGACGTGATCTACCTGTGGCGCGGCAATCCCATCTGGAAGGACTGGATCGCTTTCTACACGCTCCTAGGCGGCACCATCATGGCGGCGGTGGCCGCCGTGCCCGGCTTCCTTGACTGGCTCTCGCTTAAAGACCGCGACGTGGTCAGGATCGCCAACTGGCACGCGCGCCTCAACGTCATCGCGCTCGTCGTCTTCGCGGCCAGCTTTTACCTGCGCACGACGAGCGGGGCGAGTCTGGTTGGCGGAAGTTACACCATCCCCTTCGTACTCTCTGTCGTCGGCGTTATCCTGATTACGATCTCCGGCTGGCTCGGCGGCGAGTTGGTCTTCAAGCACGCCGTTGCGGTTGACACGCAGGCGGGCACGGGCGCAGAAGGGAAAGTTCCGTAGGAGCGGAATATCAAACCTTAGCCTGCAAACATTCCGCGCCTCGCGGCGCTACGCGGCCTGCCGCTCGTTGCATCCCCAAACACGCTCTACAGAGGAGGAAGCCTGATGGCACACACAGCCGCAGACGTACTCGTTGAAGGCATCACCGAGTGGGGCGTGGACACGGTCTTCGGCCTGCCGGGCGACGGCATCAACGGCATCATGGAGGCGCTGCGCCAGCGACAGGATCGCGTGCGCTTCATACAGGTGCGCCACGAAGAGGCGGCAGCCTTCATGGCCTGTGCCTATGCGAAGTATACGGGCCGCTTGGGCTGCTGCCTCGCCACCTCCGGCCCCGGCGGCATACACCTCTTGAACGGCCTCTACGACGCCAAGATGGATCAAGCGCCCGTGCTCGCCATCACGGGGCAGACCTACTCCGACCTCAAGGGCAGCAAGTTCCAGCAGGAGGTGAACATGGCGCTCCTCTTCGAGGACGTGGCCGCCTACAACCAAGAGGTCATCAACCCCGAACAGGTGGCGATGCTCGCCGACGCCGCGTGCCGCCACGCACTCAACAACCGCGGGGTGGCTCACATCACTTTCCCCGTTGACTATCAGGAGAAAGAGCCTTCCGGCAAGGGGACGATGCACAAGGTCGAGGGGCACACGACGAGCCGCTGGTCGCCGCACGTCGCCATCCCGCCGGAAGAGGAATTGAAGCTCGCCGCCTTCATTCTTAACGAGGCGAAGAAGCCCGTCATCCTCGTCGGGCAAGGCGCTCTCGGCGCGGGCGGGGAGGTGATCGAATTCGCCGACAAGCTCGGCGCGCCCGTGGTCAAGGCGCTCCTCGGCAAGGCCATCATTCCGGACGACCACCCGCTGACGACGGGCGGACTCGGACTCCTCGGCACGACGCCCTCGCAGGAGGCGATGGAGCAGGCGGACGCCCTGCTCATCGTCGGCTCTTCATTCCCTTATATGGAGTACCTGCCGAAGCCCGGTCAGGCGAAGGGCGTGCAGATAGACGACAAGCCCGACCGCATCGGCCTGCGCTACCCCGTCGAGGTCGGCCTCGTCGGCGACGCGCGGCCCACGGTCGCCGCGCTCTCACGCTTCGTCACGCGCAAAGAGGATCGGAGCTTCCTCGAACAGGCGCAGGCCGGGATGCGTGACTGGTGGGAGCTGATGCGGGCGCGCGCGCTGAAAGACGACGTGCCGATTAAGCCGCAGCGCGTCGCTTGGGAGCTGTCGGAACTGGCCGCGGACGACGCCATCATCTCGACCGACTCCGGCACGATCACGACGTGGATAGCCCGGCAGTTCAAGATCAGAGGAAATCAGAAGTTCAGTTGTTCCGGGACGCTTGCGACGATGGCGTGCGGGCTGCCTTACGCCATCGCCGCGAAGATCGCATTCCCCGACCGCCAGTCCATCGCCTTCGTCGGCGACGGCGGCTTCACGATGCTCATGTGCGAATTCCTCACCGCCGTTAAATATAAACTGCCGATCACGGTCGTCGTCATCAAGAACAACACGCTCGGCCAAATCAAGTGGGAGCAGATCGTCTTCCTCGGCAACCCCGAATACGGCTGTGAGTTGCACAACCCGGACTTTGCTAAGTTCGCGGAGGCGTGCGGCGGCTTAGGAATTACTGTAGAGAGGCCCGAAGAGATTCGCCCGGCACTGGAGCGCGCGCTCGCTTCGGGTAGGCCCGCACTCGTCGAAGTGGTCGTTGACCCGTTCGAGCCGCCGATGCCCGCGAAGGTCAGCGCGGAGCAGGCGCTCCATTTCGCCGAGGCGCTGGCGAAGGGGCAGCCCGCGGGCGGGCGGATCGCGCTGACGCTCTTCCGCGACAAGTTGAGCGAGCTGTTTTGACGTGAGCTTGCCCTGAGAGGTCTCCCGTGAAATCAAAACTACTTCATGACGGCGGCGAGAAGACGTTCGTCCTTGTGTTCGACACGGGGGACGAAGTCGTCGCGGGGCTGCTGGACTTCGCCAAGGAGCATAAGCTCGCGGCGAGCATGACCGCGATAGGCGCGTTCGAGCGCGTCACGTTGGGCTTCTTCGAGCCGGGGCGGAAGGACTACAAAAAGATTCACATCAACGAGCAGGTCGAGGTGATGTCGCTCGTCGGCAACATCACTCTGGAGGAGGGCGGCGAGCCGAAGGTGCACGCACACGTCGTCGTCGGCAAACGGGACGGCACGGCGCACGGCGGCCATCTCTTGGAGGCGCACGTCCGGCCGACGCTGGAAGTCATACTCGTCGAATCGCCGACACGGCTGCGCCGGAAGATGAACGCGGAGGTCGGCCTCCCACTGATTGATTTGACGGAGTGAGCGGAGTCTCTCAGCTTCAGGCTGAAAGGTCGCGCCTTGATTATTGACTTCCCGTACCCCGGTTACGAGCAGATCGCGCCGGTCGAGGTGCCGGACGAGAACCTGATGGGAGTCTACGCGCCGCGCTCCGTCGGGCAGGTGGGGGAAGAAGAGGCGCTCGCGGGCGGCTTCGCCGAACCCTACGGCGCGCCGCACCTGCGCGACGCGGTAAAGCCGACGGATCGCGTGCTCGTCCTCGTTGACGACGCGACGCGCGGCACCCCCGTCCCGCGCCTGCTCAAGCGCGTGGTCGGGAAGTTATGGGCGGCAGGAGTCTCGGACAGGCAGATTCGACTGCTGACGGCGCAGGGCACTCACCGCAAGATGACCGAGGGTGAGTTGAGGCAGAAGCTCGGCGAGTTCTACGGGCGGTTCGAGACTCATCAACACGACTGGCTGGACGAGTCGAACCTTCACGAGTTCGGGCGCACGAGCGACGGGACGCGCGTGACGGCCAACAGCCTGCTCCGGGAGGCAGATTTCGTGATCGGCCTCGGCTCGATTGTGCCGCACCGCGTGAAAGGTTTTTCAGGCGGGGCGAAGATCGCATTCCCCGGCGTGTCGGGGCGCGAGGTGCAGGAGAGGAATCAGTGGGAAGCCTCCGGGCGCACGGCGGAGGCCGTGATGGGCGTCGCCGAGAACCCGACGCGCCGGCGGACGGAGGAGGCAGCGCGCCTCGTCGGTCTCAACTACATCGCCAACGTCGTCACCGACTCCGACAAAAGAATCGTCGGCTGTTTCGTCGGGGACACGGTTGAAGCACACCGAGCGGGCTGCCGGCTCTCGCGCGAGATCAACGTCGTCCGCACGCCGCGGCGTGCGGACATCATACTCATTGACTCCCACCCGGCTGACCGAGACCTCTGGCAATCTGCGAAGGGGTTTTACTCAGGCGCGATGGCGGTGCGCGAGGGCGGCACGTTAATCGTCGTCGCGCCGAACCCGGAGGGCGCGGCCGACAACCACCCGAACCTGCTTGAGATCGGCTACCGCCCCTACGATGAGATCGTGAGGATGGTCGAGGCGGGCGAGGTCAAGGACGTGGTGGGCGCGGCCATCCTCGCGGACATCGCGCAGATCGTTGACCGCGCAGACTGCGTTCTGGTCTCGCCGGGCATCACGCGCGAGGAAACGGAGCGACTAGGTTTTCGCTACGCTGAAACGGCGCAGGAAGCATTGGAGATGGCTTTCGAGCGGCAAGGGCGCGAGGCGCAGATCGCGGTGCTGAGGCACGGCGGGCGCATCCTTCCGCTCGTCGCGGGGGAGCAGGCGGATGTCACGGGCGGTTAGGCCGGCGGAGCGCGGCGGCACGGTGACGAGTCTCAAGGAGGCGGCGGGCCTCTTCAAGATGGGCGCGCCGATGCACCCGATCCTCGTCCACTTCACCATCGCGCTGACGGCCTCCTCGCTCGCCTTCGACGCGCTCGGCTTCTTCACGTCCCGCGCGTCGCTCACGGCCGCAGGGGGTTGGACGCTCGTCGGCTCGGCTTTGATGACGCTCATGACGATCTCGACGGGGCTGACTTCGGCCACGCGAGCGCCCGTCGAGGAGGGCGAGGCGCGCTCGTTCCTGCGCGCGCACATGGCGCTCGGCTTCATCTTCTACGGGCTGGTCGTGGCGATGACGCTGTGGCGCTTGTCGCTGTGGCAGGCGGGCGCGGGAGTCTCTTGGTGGTATCTGGCGGCGATGAGCGCGGTCTCGCTCGTGATGACGGTGCAGGGCTACTTGGGCGGCGAACTCGTCTACCGCTACGGCGTCGAGGTCGAGCAGGCGTACCGCGAGTTGCCGGAGCGAGAGGCCGACTCGACGCCCCCTCCTTTAACCGCGTCATCAGCTCAGGCGGGCTCGGCCGCCGCCCCGAAGGGAGGAGGTTGAGGGCGCGGCGTGACAGGCACACCGTTCATCGGCCTTTACCCGTTCCAATGGATCGCGCTGGTCACGGCAGTGCTGGCGCTGCTACTCGCCGGCGAGGCGCTAGTCGGGCACTACCGCAAGGGCTTTGTCTTGCGCGCACAGTACGCGCCCTTGGTCAGCGGCGGAGTGCTCGTCGTGTCGGCGTTGGCGGCTGGCATCGAGCCGGGCGCGGCTTGGGCGAACGGGGCGCTGCGGGCCGCAGGCTGGCTGGCGTTGGCGACCGGCGCCGTCGGCTTCGCCTTCCACCACTACTACGGCATCGCGAGGAAACCGGGCGGCTACGGGTGGCTCCTGCACCACCTGATGTACGGCGCGCCGCAACTCGCGCCGCTCGCGTTCGCGCACGTGGGCTTGCTCGCGCTCGTCACGGCGCGGGGGCTGGCGGGCGCGGCGCGGTTTGCAGGCGTGGACGTACGGGTCGCGTTGCTCGGCTTCGTGGCCGTCGCGCTCGCGGGGGCGATCCTGCAAGCGGGCATCCTGCATTACCGCGGCGCGTTCAACAACCCGGCGATGTACGCGCCGCTGACTGCGCCTCTGCTCGCCGTCTTAGCAAGCGTCTGGACGGCCCTCGCGCCGGGCCGCGCGGCGTCGCTCGCCTTGGCGGCCCTGTTGTGGCTGACGTTCCTCATAGGCTTCGCCGGATGGGGGATGCACCTGCGCGGCTTCGGCCGCCAGATGGGCGGGCTGTATGTGGCGCTCTTTAACCTACTCGAAGGGCCGGCCCCGCTCGCGCCCGCGCTCTTCGCCGGATTCGCCGCAGTGGGATTGGTCGCTGTTTATCTGCTGTAGGTGAAGTGGGGCTGTTTGTATGGCGGGAGAGAAAGAGTTCGGCACACGCTATCCGGGCTACAACGTCCTCGACAAATGGGCTTCGCCTGATTGGGACGACCAGACGCGCGAGGTCGTGCGGCGGCGTCTGGAAGAGATACCGCCCGTCCGTTTCTTCACCGAGCACGAAGCGCGCACGCTCGCGGCGGTCGCGGAACGGATCGTGCCGCAGCCCGAACGGGGCGAGGGCGACAAGATTCCAATCGTTCCTTGGATTGACGAGAAGCTCTACGAGGACAAGCGCGACGGCTACCGTTACGAAGAACTGCCGCCGCAGCGCGAGGCGTGGCGGCTCGGGCTCGCCGGCATTGACGAGGCGGCGCGCGCCCTCTTCGACGGCAAAAGGTTCGTCGAACTCGACCCCCTCTCCCAAGACGTCGTGCTGCGCCACGTCGAGCGTGGTGACGCCCCCGGCCCGGCATGGGAACGACTGCCGTCGGCGCGCTTCTTCCGTAGCGTGCTCTCGATCACGATAGTCAAGGCTTACTATGCGCACCCGCTCGCGTGGAACGAGATCGGTTACGGCGGCCCTTCGTCGCCGCGCGGGCACGTCCGCAAGTGGGAGGGCGGCGTTGATCCTTGGGAAGCGCGGGAACAAAAGTCTAATCATCACCGAAGACAGGGAAGTGGTAGGAGGGCGCGATGATCGTCAGGCCGCAAGATTATCTGGTGAGGTTGCGCCCGCGCGACGACACGCTCTATGTCAGCCAGAGCCGCACGGTGCTCGCCACAGACCGCGACGGCTTCATCCGCGGCGGCGCGGATCACGGCCTCCTCGTGCACCAGACGCGGCTGCTCTCGCTCTACAGGTATCTGATTAACGGCAACCCGCCGCGACCCGTGGCGCTCTCCAACGTCGAGCAGCACACGTGGCTCGGCTACTACGTCGCCCTGCCGCCGGGCGTCCGTGAGGAGCACGACCCCGGCAGCGGGCAGATGGAGGTCATCTCGCAGCAGACGCTCGAACTGCGCCTCTCGCGCTACGTCGGCGACGGACTGCACGAAGACGTTGACCTCACGAACTTCACTCAGCAGCGGACGGCTTTCACGCTCACGCTCGAACTGGACGCGGACTTCGCCGACGTTGACGAGACTAAGGGAGAGCGGGTGCAGAAGGGCGAGATCACGCGCGAGTGGCGTGAAGCGGGCGGCGTGTGGGAACTATATTTCGACTACAGGGTCGAGCACACGTTCAGCCATCAGGGCGGGGCGGGGACGAGACGCCTCCACCGCGGCCTTGCCCTGCGCGTCGAGAACGCGACGTCCGCGCCCGCGTACGACGGCGACCGGATCACGTTCGCCGTCGAACTCGAACCGCTCGGCAAGTGGCACACCTGCCTCAACCTGCTCCCTTTCATAGACGGCCGCTGGCTCCGGCCGCTCTACGGCTGCCGCTCGTTCGGCGGGGCGCGCAACGAGTACGACCGACGGAGGAAAATCTTCCTGAGCGAGGCGACCCGCTTCACCGCGCCCCAAGACAACACCCTTACGCACGTCGTCGCAGGCGCGCTGGAGCAGGCCAAGCGTGACTTGGCCGCGCTCCGCCTCTACGACCTTGATCAAGGCGAGCGCGCGTGGACGACCGCCGCGGGGCTTCCGATCTTCTTGGCGCTCTTCGGGCGTGACGCGCTCACGACCGCTTGGCAGGCCGCGCTCCTCGGCCCCGACTTGATGAAGGGCACGCTCCCCGAACTCGCCCGCTGGCAGGGGAAAGAAGTTAACGACTGGCGCGACGAGCAGCCCGGCAAGATGCTCCACGAGGCGCACACCGGGCCGACGAAGATGCTCGACATCAGCTCGCGCCGCCGCTACTACGGCTCGATCACGACCTCCGGCTTCTACCCCGTGGCCGTGTCGGAGCTGTGGCACTGGACGGGCAGCAAGTATCTGGTGCGCGCGCTCGTCGAACCGGCGATGAAGGCTATACGTTGGCTCGACGAGTACGGCGACCTAGACGGCGACGGCTTTTACGAATACAGGACGCGCTCCGAACAAGGCGTGAGAAATCAGGCGTGGAAGGACTCGGCGGACGCGATAGTTTATGAAGACGGCGCGCAGGTCAAGCCTCCCATCGCGACGTGCGAAGAGCAGGGCTTCGCATATCTGGCAAAACTCCACATGTCGGAGGTGATGTGGTGGCTCGACGAGAAGGACGCGGCGAAGAGGCTCTTCCGCGAGGCGGAGGAGTTGAAGAAGCGTTTCAACGAAGCCTTCTGGATGGAGGAAGAGGGCTTCTTCGCGTTGGGCCTCGACCCGCAGAAGCGGCAGATCAAGTCCATCACCTCGAACCCCGGCCACTGCCTCGCCACGGCCATCGCCGACGAGGCGCTCGTGCCGCGCACGGCCCTGCGCTTCATCACCGACGACCTCTTCTCCGGTTGGGGCGTGCGCACGCTCTCCTCGGAGCACCCGGCATACAACCCGTACAGTTATCATCGCGGCTCCGTGTGGCCGGTCGAGCACGGGACATTCGCCGTCGCGTTCGCGCGCTACGGCTACCACCGCGTCGTCGAGTTAATTGCGCAAGCGCAGTTCGAGGCCGCGGCGCTCTTCGACTTCTACCGCCTGCCGGAACTCTTCAGCGGCCACGCTCGTGACGAGGATCACCCGTTCCCGGCCATCTACCCGCAGGCCAACTCGCCGCAGGCTTGGTCTGCTTCCGCCGTCTTCTGCCTGCTGCAAGCGTTGCTCGGCCTCTACCCTTATGCGCCTTTGAACGTGCTGCTGGTTGACCCGCACATGCCGGAGTGGCTGCCGGAGATCACGTTGAGCAACCTGCGCGTCGGCGACGCAGTGGTGACGATCCGCTTCTACCGCACGAAAGGCGGCGGAGGCGATTATGAGGTGCTCGACAAGCGCGGGCCGCTTCACGTACTCCGCCAGCCTAGCCCTTGGTCTCTGACGGCCGGCTTCGCCGAGCGTCTGAAGGATGTGCTGACGAGCCTGCTGCCGGGTAAATGATCTGGAGGAGAGTGAGTATCGAAATCAGGGAGGAGGCACCGCGTGAAGCAATTGGGTAAGCCCGAAGTCGTCGTCATCACGGGCGCGTCGGCGGGCGTGGGGCGCGCGACGGCCCGCGCGTTCGCCCGCGAAGGGGCGCACATCGGTCTGCTGGCCCGAGGCCGCGACGGCCTCGAAGGGGCGCGCCGCGATGTCGAAGAGTTGGGAGGCCGCGCGCTCGTCGTGCAAGCGGACGTGGCGGACGCGGAGGCGGTCGAGCGGGCGGCGGAAGCAGTCGAAAGTGAGTTCGGCCCCATCGATATCTGGATCAACAACGCGATGGTGTCCGTCTTCTCGCCCGTGAAAGAGATGAAGCCGGGGGAGTACAGGCGCGTGACGGAGGTGACGTACCTCGGCTACGTGTACGGCACGCTCGCCGCGCTCAAGCGAATGCTGCCGCGCGACCGCGGGGTGATCGCGCAAGTCGGGTCGGCGCTGGCCTACCGCGGCATCCCCTTGCAGTCGGCCTACTGCGCCGCCAAGCACGCTATTCAGGGCTTTCATGACTCACTCCGGAGTGAGCTGATCCACGACCGGTCGAACGTGCGCGTGACGATGGTGCAACTGCCGGCGATGAACACGCCGCAGTTCGGTTGGGTCAAGTCGCGCCTCCCGAACAAGCCGCAGCCGGTGCCGCCTATCTACCAGCCGGAGGTGGGGGCCGAGGCGATTCTCTTCGCCGCCCGAAACGAACGGCGCGAGATGTACGTCGGCTACCCGACCGTCGAGGCGATCATAGGCGACAAGATCGCACCGGGCTTCGCCGACAAGTACCTTGCGAAATACGTCTACGCCTCACAGCAGACTGACGAGCCGGTCGAATCCGACCGCAGAGACAACTTGTGGGAGCCCGTGCCGGGAGACCACGGCGCGCACGGCACGTTCGAAGACCGCGCGAATGCGTCGAGTCCGCAACTGTGGGCCAGCATGAACCGTAACTGGCTGGCGATTGCAGGGGCCGGCCTCGCCGGTCTGGCGGTCGGACTACTCTTTAACCGTCCCGCCGAGAAAGCTTCCGAGCGGTGAAACGGTGTGGCGGGAGGGAAGATTTCAAACGGGCATGACTGAAGATCAGTTCAGCGTGGACGCCGTCCGAGAGCATTACGACCGCCTCTCCGTCTACTACCGGGCGCTGTGGGGCGAGCACATACACCACGGCTTTTGGGAGGACAGCGAGTCGGCGCCCCGCGCTCAGGTGAGGCTCGTCGAGCGTCTCGCCGAGCGTGCGCGCATACAGCGCGGGAGCCGCGTGCTCGACGTCGGCTGCGGCGTCGGCGGACCGGCGATCTGGCTGACGCAAAATCTAAGTTGTTCCGTCTTGGGCCTCACGATTAGCCCCGTGCAGGCGCGGATGGCGGCGGAGAAAGCGCGGGCCGAAGGCTTGGACTCGCGCGCACGCTTCGAGGTCGGGGACGCGAACCGCCTTCAGTTCGAGGCGGAGTCTTTTGACGTGGTGTGGGTGGTCGAGTGCAGCGAGCACCTCGCCGATAAGGCCCGCTTCATCGAGTCTTGCGCGCGTGTCCTGAAGCCCGGCGGCGTGCTCGCGCTCTGCGCGTGGCTGAGGGCGGACCCGCACGCCCGGCCCGAGCACGCGCGGCTCGTCGCGGATGTCTGCCGCGGGATGCTCTGCCCGCAGCTTGCGAGTATGCGGGACTACACGGGCTGGATGAGCGACAGCGGCTTCACAAGAATCGAGGCCGAAGATGTCACGCGGCGTGTGGAAGAGACTTGGGCGCGTTGCTCCGCGCTCGTCAGCCGCGCGGAGGTGAAGGCAACTCTACGGTTAAGCGACGAGCGAACCCGTCGTTTCGTCAAGACGTTCCCCGCCATCCGGCGGGCTTACGCCGAGGGGGCGATGGCCTACGGCATGTTCGCCGCGAGGAAGGCTTAATGAGCGCAGAGGCGGACGGGAATCGGAATCTCACCGCGCCCGGCATTCACGGCGAGCGCGTCCCGATGCGCGACCTCTCGCGCGAGGAGGTGGATTTCTGCGTCGTCGGGGCGGGCGCGGGCGGGGGCGTGCTCGGCGCGAAGTTGGCCGAAGCAGGCTTCTCCGTCGTCATACTCGATGCAGGGCCGCACTGGAATCCCGTGAAGGACTTCGTCTCGGACGAGATGGCTTCTCGAAAACTCTTCTGGACGGATGAGCGGATCACGGGCGGCGCCGACCCCGTCGAACTCGGCTCGAACAACTCGGGCCGCGGCGTCGGCGGGAGCACCGTCCACTACTCGATGGTGGCGATGCGCGCCCACCCCGAAGACTTCCGCCGCCGCACCCTCGAAGGCGAGATCGAAGGGGCGGACATGAGAGACTGGCCGCTCACGTTCGATGACCTTGAGCCGTACTACGAGGAGGTCGAGGAGGCGCTGCAAATCGCCGGCCCGACCTTCTACCCGTGGGGCAAGCGCCGCAGGCGTTACCCGCAGCGCGAGCACGAGTTGAACGCCTCTGCGCAAGTGCTCGTTCGCGGCTGCACGCGACTCGGCATCCCGGTCGCGCCCGCGCCGATTGCGACCCTGAGTGCTCCGCACAAAGGCCGCCCGCCGTGCGTCTACCGAGGTTTTTGCAACTACGGCTGCACTACCAACGCCAAGAGTTCGATCCTCGTCACCTACATCCCGCGCGCCGTCCGTGCGGGCGCGGAGGTACGCGCCAACTCGATGGCCGCTCGAATCGAGCACGACGAGCGCGGGCACGTGACGGGCGTGCTCCACTTCCGCGAAGGTGGTGAAGAATTGTTCCGGCAGAGCGCGAAGAACGTCGCGGTTGCGGGTTACGCGGTCGAGACGCCGCGCCTCCTCTTGAACTCTGAAAGCTCACTCTTCCCCGACGGCCTCGCCAACTCGTCGGGGCTGGTGGGCAAGTGCTTCATGGTGCATTCGGGCCATCAGGTCTTCGCCAAGTTCCACGACCGCATCGGTCAGTACAAGGCTCCGCCGCCGGGCGGGGCGCTCACCGAACATTTCAATCGGACGATGCCCGATGAAGATTTCGTCTGCGGCTATACGATTGAGGTCGTCGGGCCGCACCCCGTGGACTTCGCTTCGCGGCTGGCGACTGCGCGCGGGCTGTGGGGCGCGGAACTGAGGCGCGCTATGTTCGACTACAACTACTACTCGGGCGCCGGCATCGTCGGCGAAATCCTGCCGCAGCGGAAGAATGTGGTGAAGCTGCACGAGACGGAGACGGATCAGTACGGTCTGCCCGTCCCACACGTCCGTTTCGGCTATCACGAAAACGATAGGCGGATCATCAGGCACGCCACGGATAAAATGAGAGAGATTCTTGAGGCCGCGGGCGGGGAAGACGTTTGGTCGGCGGACCGCACGGCGCACCTGCTAGGCACTTGCCGGATGGGCGACGACCCATCGGATTCGGTGGTCAACCGGGACTGCCGCGCGCACGACGTGCCGAACCTCTACATCTGCGACGGCTCGGTCTTCCCCACCTCGACCGCCGTCAACCCGTCCCTGACCATCCAAGCGATTGCGGCCCGCGCCGCCGACCGTCTCATAAGGACAGGCCCCGATGCGCCGCGGCTGGCGCGGCATGCCGACCATAGGTCGTTTTCGCTGCACGTTCAGAATTAGAGGGATTCTGCGCCCTCAGCCTAACGAGTTATCTAAGCCCTCCTCATAAGAAGCTGATGCTTCATAGGATTAGTTTGTCCCGGATTTTGTCCTGCCTGCATGAGCGTGATATAGCGCATACAACGCATAAACGCACATCTTTCGACTGCGACCCTGTAATTTTAGCGGCTTTTTCGCTAGGTGCGGCGTATGCGCGGGATGTAGTAGCCTTCATAACCCCAAGGTCGGGAGTTCAAGTCTCCCCCCCGCTACCACCCTATTTCTTTCATATCAGCTATTTGCAAAAGGTCGCCGGGTGTCCGGCAGAGTGCTCGCCGGCGGCTTTTGTCGTGGCCGGAAAGTTTTCCTGCCCCGGAGCCAACGACTATTCCCATCGTCAGGTCTATCGCTTCCGACGAGGCGTGAGTGGGTGCGTCTCCCGTCCGGCCTGAAGGATGGACTGAAAATATCACTTCTCATGGGCCCCGGCGCGCAACGCTCAGCCATGTGATAACCGTGCGCGGCGGAGGTCGTGGAAGTTATGACTGACGAAGCCGGGACCCTTTACTGAGGCGCGCGCCGGTCAGCTCGGCGACTACGATTGTTTCGCTCCGGATCAGGCCGAGGCATCAACCGCCCCCGTAATTGCGCCTGACTTTACGAACTCACTGCCGCACCCTGCCTCCAGCACCGCGCCGGGGTCGAAGACGTCGAGGCATTCGTCGGCGTTTAGATCGGCGGCGTCGAGAGTGACTGCGCGCTCGTGGGCTTCGAAGACCATCTTCAGGTACTTGCCGAGAACGAGACGGGGGATCTCGTACCACCTGTCGCCGCCGTGCCACTCGAAAAGGTCGCGCGACCCCTTAGCCAGATTACAGCCGGGGCGGGAAGTGTCTACCCTCACGTTTTTCATACGTGTACATTTTATTGCGCGCCGATACTTAGCCTGAAACCAAAGCGCAGCAGAAGCGGCGGCCCCGTGGTCGTCACGGGCGTGCGTCCGATTGCGTAGCGGTGCCCTGTTAAATTTTCCGCCGCCGCGAAAATCTCAAGGCCCTGAGCGAGATGTCGCGAGGCGAGCGCATCGAGTGTGAAATAACGGCCTAACGGGAGACGGTTCTGGTCGTCGTCAAACTGCTCGCCGCCCGCGCGCCCCTGTATGCCTAAAGTGAGCCGCGAAGGGTTCGCGTACCGCACCTGAAATGTAAGCTGGTGACGTGCCACCTGCGGGACGCGCAGGCCTTCGAGCGTGGCGTTGGCGGGGAATTCGAGGACGGTGGCGTCGGCGAGGAGGTATCCGCCGGTCATCGCCCAATGGTCGCCGAGACGCGCCTCCGTTTCGAGTTCAAGGCCGCGCGAGCGCGTGCGGCCGAGGTTCTGTCGCTGCCTTGTGATGAGGCCGGGCGTCACACGCAGAGTCACGTTCGCAACGGGTCGTATCATCTCCGTCCAGAACATCGTGCCGCGCGTGACCAGCCGTCGGCCGAACAGGCGGACGCTCGCCCCGGCCTCGCCGCCCGTCAGGCGTTCGGCGCGCAAATGTTCGTTGGCGAGCGTTAGCACGTCGCCGACGCGGAAGCTCCTGTACAACTCGTTAAGCGTCGGCTGGCGGAAGGCGCGCGTCACCGAGGCGGTGAGTGACACCCGGTCAGCGGGCGCGTAGAGGACGGACAGGTGCGGGCTGAAGGCCGTCTCCGCCCGGTCGGGGAATGCCTGCACTGTCGCCGGCTGAGCTTGCCCGACGGGCCGCGTCGCGGAGAGCGCCGCGAACTCGCGCCAGCGATCAAGACGCACTCCCGCCGTGAGAAGCACGCGCGGCGTGATGCGGAAAATGTCTTCCACGAACAAGCCCGCAGTCCGCTCGCGCCCGCCCGCGCCCACGAAGGACGTTGGCCGGCTCTGTACGAAGACGACTTCGTCGCTCGCGCCGCGTACTTCGCGCACGTCGAGGCCGGCAACCAGAGTGT
>JALZHT010000370.1 GCA_030860645.1 Acidobacteriota bacterium | reverse complement strand
ACGCTGGAGGCGGCGAGCGGGCTGAACCTCTGGCGCGAGTGGGCGCGGGTCGAGCTGTCGCACGCGCGCGGCGAGAAGTACCGCCCGCCCGAGCGGCGGTACGACTACAGCGGCATCGCGCTCTCGCTCGCGCGCCAGGAGCACCCCGACACCTCGGCCTACGACGACCCGGAGATCGTCCACCGCGTCTCGAAGCCGAACCACGTCGGCCTCATCGTCCGCTCGCCGAGCCTCGCGCGCGTCCACGAACTGCTCGCGCGGTACGCCGAGCGCTTCACCCATGACTTCAGCGCCTTCGTCCCCCCGCCTGAGAGGCGGGAAGTCAATCTGTAAAGGGTGCTGGGTGCTGGGTACTAGGTGCCGGGAAAAACAATCGCTTTCCCCGGCACCTAGTACCCAGCACCCAAAACCCTCTTCCGGAGGAAGAGAATGAGTGAGCCGCGCGTCGCGCCGTACGGGTCTTGGAAGTCGCCGATCACGTCTGACCTGATCGTGTCGGCGACGGTGGGTTTGGCGCAGGTCACGCTCGACGGCCGGGAAGTTTACTGGGTCGAGCTGCGGCCGTCGGAGGGGGGCCGCCACTGCGTCGTGCGGCGCGCGCCCGGCGGGACGAACGAGGACTTGACGCCCGCCGGCTTCAACGCCCGCACGCGGGTGCACGAGTACGGCGGCGGCGACTTCGCCGCCCGCGCCGGCACGGTCTACTTCTCCAACTTCACAGACCAGCGCCTCTACCGGCAAGACCCCGGCGCAGCGCCGCGGCCCATCACGCCCGAGGGGCAGTTCCGCTACAGCGACGCGACGGTTGACGAGCGGCGCGGCCTGCTCTTCGCCGTCCGCGAAGACCACGGCGTCGAGGGGCGCGAGGCGGTGAACACGATTGTGAGTCTCAGCCTCGACGGCGCGGGCAACGACGGCGGCGGGCGCGTCCTCGCCGCGGGCAACGACTTCTATTCCTCGCCGCGCCTCAGCCCCGACGGCTCGCGACTCGCCTGGCTGACGTGGAACCACCCGAACATGCCGTGGGACGGCACGGAGTTGTGGGTGGGCGAGCTGGACGGGGCCGGCGCGCTGCGTCACTCGACGCGGGTGGCGGGCGGCCGCGAAGAGTCGGTCTTTCAGCCCGAGTGGTCGCCGGGCGGCGTGCTCCACTTCGTCTCCGACCGGAGCAACTGGTGGAACCTCTACCGCCTCGGCGAGGGCGGCGCGGCCGAGGCGCTCTACGAGGCCGAGGCCGAGTTCGGCGAGCCGCAGTGGGGCTTCGGGATGTCCACTTACTCTTTCGCCTCCGAGGATGAGATCGTCTGCACCTACACCGAGCGCGGCGCGTGGCGGCTGGCCGTTCTCGACGCGCGCGCGCAGCGCCTCGAAAACATCGAGACGCCTTACACGGACATCTCTTACGTGAGGGCCTCGGCGGGGCGCGCCGTCTTCATCGGCGGCACGCCGACCGAGCGGCCGGCGGTCGTCGAACTCGACC
Source organism: Acidobacteriota bacterium (assembly GCA_030860645.1). Classification (GTDB taxonomy): domain Bacteria; phylum Acidobacteriota; class Blastocatellia; order Pyrinomonadales; family Pyrinomonadaceae; genus QHXN01. Next base: position 2,777 of record JALZHT010000370.1, on the reverse strand, counting down.
TGCGGGCGCGGCGGTTGAACGTGCTCCGCCGTTCGAGCGAGGCCGTCATAGACGAGGGCTACGTCTCCGCGCCGCGCGCCGTCGAGTTCCCGACCGAGGGCGGGCTGACGGCGCACGCCTTCTTCTACGCGCCGCGCAACCGGGACTTCCGCGCGCCAGAAGGCGAACGCCCGCCGCTGCTCGTGATGTGCCACGGCGGCCCGACCGCCGCGACCACGACCGCGCTGAGTTTGAAGGTTCAATACTGGACGAGCCGCGGCGTCGCCGTGCTCGACGTGAACTACGGCGGGAGCGCCGGCTACGGGCGCGAGTACCGGCAGCGCCTGAACGGCAACTGGGGCGTGGTGGACGTGGACGACTGCGTCAACGGCGCGCGCCACATGGCCGAACGCGGCGAGGCCGACGGGGCGCGCTGCGTCATCACGGGCGGCAGCGCCGGCGGCTACACGGTTTTGAGCGCGCTCACCTTCCGCGACCTCTTCAAGGCGGGCGCGAGCCACTACGGCGTCAGCGACCTGACCGTGCTCGCCGAGGACACGCACAAGTTCGAGTCGCGCTACCTCGACCGCCTCGTCGGCCCCTACCCGGAGCGGGCCGACCTCTACCGCGAGCGCTCGCCCATCAACTTCGTCGAACGACTCGACTGCCCCGTCATCTTCTTCCAGGGGCTTGAAGACAAGGTCGTGCCGCCGAACCAGGCCGAACTGATGGTCGAGGCGCTGCGGCGCAAGCGCCTGCCCGTGGCCTACGTCGCCTTCCCCGGCGAGCAGCACGGCTTCCGCCAGGCCGCCAACATCAAGCGCGCGCTCGACGGCGAACTCTACTTCTACTCCCGCGTCTTCGGCTTCCCCCTCGCCGACCCGGTCGAGCCGGTCCCGATAGAGAACCTTTAGAGCGGCCCCCGCCGCGCCGAAATAAAGAGCGGGGCGTCGTAGCTACGACGCCCCGCTATGTGTGTCGGTGTTTGTGAATCGGGTTAGCGCGTGCGCGGCCGCATCGGGCGCTGCTTGCGCTTGTTGCGCTTGCGCGCGAGGGCCGACTTGAGCTTGGCCTTCTGCCCGCGCGACATGAAGAAGGTGTGCTTCTTCGCGTCCTTGATGATCTCCTCGGACATCACCTTGCGCTTGAAGCGGCGCAGCGCGCTCTCAATCGACTCGCCCTGGTTAACGACGACTGTTGCCATTACTTCTCTCCGTTCAAAATCAATCGAAGACAACGACGGGGACTTCGGCCCCGTCGCCCCGCAAACTTCCGGAAGTGATTAAGTAAAACTTCTCTACTAGGCTGGCAACACCTGCCTCTCGGATTCAATTTCGCCCACCAAGGCGACCGCTATTGTGCCTGTCCCGGCCAGCGTTGGCAAGCGGCGACAGCCGGGAAGACTGGTTGTGCCGCCACTCTGACGAGCAGTAGTATGCTGGCGGCGGGTAAAGCTCTGCACGACATCATGACCGACTTGCAGCACGCCGTCGCCGCGCGAGGGCGGCGTGTGAGCTTGAGGAGATGGTTGATGGGAGAGATTTACGTCAGCACGGACGTGGAGACGGACGGGCCGATCCCCGGCGTCTACTCGATGCTGAGCATCGGGTCGGCGGCCTTCCTGCCCGACAAGACGATGGTCGGCGGCTTCACGGCCAACCTGGAGACGCTGCCCGGCGCGCAGGCGCACCCCGAGACGATGGAGTGGTGGAAGGGGCAGCCGGCGGCCTGGGAGGCGAGCCGGCAGGATCCGCAGCCGCCCGAGGAGGCCATGCGCAGCTACCTCGCCTGGCTCAAGGCGCTGCCCGGCACGCCCGTCTTCGTCGCCTACCCGGCCGCCTTCGACTTCATGTTCGTCTGCTGGTATCTCAACCGCTTCACCGGCGAGAACCCCTTCGGCTGGCACGCGCTCGACATCAAGACCTTCGCCATGTCGCTCCTCCGCGTCGACTTCCTCGACACCGTCAAGCGCAACATGCCCCGCCGCTGGTTCGACGACCTGCCCTACACCCACAAGGCCCTCGACGACGCCATCTCCCAGGGCGCCCTCTTCTGCAACATGCTCGCGGAACACAAAAGCAGTAGCCAGTAGACAGTAGACGGACGTTCTCTGTTCACAGAGAAGAAAAATGTTTCTCCGTGCCCTCTGTGTTAAATCCCGCCGCGGCCTACTCTCGACCCACGGGTGCTCCACGAATCCGCAATCCGCAATCAGAAGGAGACGCTGTAGCTCGCGCCGGGGCGGCGGCCGCGTTCGAGGATGAGGGAGAAGGCGTGGCGGCCGTGGGTGAAGTTGAGGAGCGGGTGGACGCGCACGCCGTCGAAGATGATGGTTGACGACCAGCGCTCGTCGAGCAGGACGTTCAGCCCGCCGATGGGGCGGAGGCGGTCTTCAAAGGTGCCGTAGGCGAGGCCGACGTAAGGCGCGAGGGGCAGCCCCGTCGCGTGCTTCAGGTTCTTGCTGGCGGTCGCGTAGAAGGATTGCCCCGAGGGCGTCCCGATGCGGTCGGAACTCGTGCCGAGGATGACGGCCGGCCGCCGGTGCGTCTCCGTCAGGGCGACGACGTTGGCGAGTGGGCTGACCTTCCCCGCAAGCGGGTTGTACTCGACGCCCGCCGTGAGCCGCGGGTGGAACCTGTAGGTCAGGGTGTTGCGCCAGCGCGCGCGGTCGATCTGGTTACTGATGACGCGCACGCCGAACGTCCAACGCTGGTCGGTCTCTTCTCCTGCCCCGCTCACGGCGCGGCCCTCGCCCGGTCAAAGCGGTCAACTCGGCACGCTCGAAGCCTCGCGCGGGG
>JALZHT010000369.1 GCA_030860645.1 Acidobacteriota bacterium | reverse complement strand
GCGGCCTCTACGTCGGCGGCGGCATCGCGCCGAAGATCATCGAGAAGCTGAAGGACGGGGCCTTCATGCGCGCCTACCTCGATAAGGGGCGCATGTCCGGCATCGTCGAGGCCACGCGCGTCTGCGTCATCCTCGACGACAAGGCCGCCCTCTACGGCGCGGGCCGCGCCGCGCTCCTCCACGCCGGGGAGTGAAGAGGATGGCGGGCGGCGAAACTCCGCGAGACGGCGTCCGCGTCTACGAGACGGCGGAGGACGTGGCCGCCGCCGCGGCGCGTCGCTTCGCCGAACTGGCGCGCGAGGCGGTGCGGGCGCGCGGCCTCTTCAGCGTCGCCCTCGCCGGCGGCACGACCCCGCGCCGCATCTACGAGCTGCTCGCCGGCGGCGAGTTGAGCCGTCAGGTCTCCTGGCCCGACGTTCACGTCTTCTTCGGCGACGAGCGCTGCGTGCCGCCGGACGACCCCGACAGCAACTACCGCACGGCCCGCGAAACTTTACTTTCACGCGTGCCCGTCCCGGCGGAGAACGTCCACCGCATCGAGGGCCGGGGCGACGCGGCCGCCAGCGCCGGCCTCTACGAGGACGAGCTGCGCGGCTTCTTCGGCGACGCCGACCGGCCGCGCTTCGACCTCGTCATGCTCGGGATGGGCGACGACGGCCACACCGCCTCGCTCTTCCCCGCGACGGCCGCGCTCGACATAGAACGGGCCTGGGTCGCCGCCAACTGGGTGGAGAAACTCGGCGCGTGGCGCGTCACCCTGACCGCGCCGGCCGTCAACGCCGCCCGCCACGTCATGTTCGTCGTCACGGGCGCGGGCAAGGCCGCCCGCCTCCGCCAAGTGCTCCGCGGCGAGCGCGACCCCGCACGTCTGCCCGCGCAGCTCATCCGGCCCGCTGGCGGCACTCTCGAATGGTTCGTTGACCGCGCCGCCGCCGAACAGCTTGAGGACGATGAGGGCAATCGTGGTTGAGCGTGTCTGGAGGTCGGGCCTCACACAGAGGGCACGGAGGACACACAGAGTTCACGGAGAAGAAGTTGTTTTCTCTGTGAACCCTGTGTGTCCTCCGTGCCCTCTGTGTTAAATCCCGCGCCACGGTTAACAGCGCGCGGGCAAGGCCGCCACGCAAGGCCCGGTAACATCCCCAGCCAAACCCCCCGTCCGAACTTAAACGGCTCTGTATCAACAGCTTAAACGTGCAACTCGCCCCGGCGGCGGGGCATCGGACTAATCTTGACAAAAAAGTAAGGTATCGCTTAGGATGGGGCTGCGGCTAATTTCCGCGGCCCATAGGCGGTTAGATTTATGAAAGTTTCCGCGCAGGAAGAGTACGGGTTGCGCTGCCTGGTGCAACTGGCGCGTCTGGGCGAGGGCGAGTTCCTGACGCTCGGGCAGATCGCCGAGCGGGAGGGCATGTCGCAGGCCAACGCGGGCAAGGTGCTGTGGCTCCTGAGCAAGGCCGGGCTGGTCTCGGCGAACCGCGGGACGAAGGGCGGCTACCGCCTGGCGCGGCCCGCCTCGGAGGTGCGCCTGAGCGAGGTCATCAAGGTGCTCGACGACGACCAACTGGAGGGCCACTGCCGGAGTTTCCCCGGCGTGCTCGACTCGTGCGTGCACACGGGCGACTGCGGCATCCGGCCCGTGCTTTTGAACGTCCACGAGATCGTCGCGCAGGCGCTTTCTCACATTACGCTGGCGCAGTTGGTCGGAACCGAGAGCGCGGTCGACGCGACGCTCCACCAGATTCAGGGCCTCCGGCACGCCGCCCCGACCGCGAGCGGGCAGGTGCAGTGAGACGCCGGGAAGAACGTTGAAGGAATATTGATCCGATGAGCACAATCGAGCTTCTCGCCAACCAAGAGTACAAGTACGGCTTCGTCACCGACATCGAGTCGGACGTGATCCCGCGCGGGCTGACCGAGAACACGGTGCGCCTCATCTCGGGGAAGAAGGGCGAGCCTGACTGGATGCTGGAGTTCCGCCTGAAGGCTTTCCGCCAGTGGCTCACGATGAAGGAGCCGAGGCACTGGCCGAACGTCGAGTACCCGGAGATCGACTACCAGGACATCATCTACTACAGCGCGCCGAAGCAGAGGGAGGCGAAGAAGAGCCTCGACGAGGTCGACCCGGAACTCCTGCGCACCTTCGAGAAGCTGGGCATCCCCCTGACCGAGCAGAAGCAGCTCGCCGGCGTCGCCGTCGACGCGGTCTTCGATTCCGTGTCGGTCGCGACGACCTACAAGGAGAAGCTGAAGAAGCACGGCGTCATCTTCTGCTCGTTCACCGAGGCGATTCGGGATTACCCCGAACTCGTCAAGAAGTACCTCGGCTCGGTCGTGCCCGTCGGCGACAACTACTTCGCGGCCCTCAACAGCGCGGTCTTCTCCGACGGCTCGTTCGTCTTCGTGCCGAAGGGCGTCCGCTGCCCGATGGAGCTTTCGACCTACTTCCGCATCAACAACCAGGAGTCGGGGCAGTTCGAGCGCACGCTGGTCGTCGCCGAGGAGGGCGCTTACGTCTCGTACCTCGAAGGCTGCACCGCGCCGAAGTTCGACAAGAACCAGTTGCACGCCGCGGTCGTCGAACTCGTCGCGCTCGACGACGCCGAGATCAAGTATTCGACCGTGCAGAACTGGTACGCGGGCGACGAGGAGGGGAAGGGCGGCATTTACAACTTCGTCACCAAGCGCGGCGCGTGCCGCGGGCGCAACTCGAAGATTTCGTGGACGCAGGTCGAGACCGGCTCGGCCATCACCTGGAAGTACCCTTCGTGCATCCTCCAGGGCGACAACTCCATCGGCGAGTTCTACTCGGTGGCCCTGACGAACCACGCGCAGCAGGCCGACACGGGCACGAAGATGATCCACATCGGCAAGAACACGCGCTCGACCATCATCTCGAAGGGCATCTCGGCCGGCAAGTCGAACAACTCCTACCGCGGGCTGGTGAAGGTCTTGGGCGGCGCGGCGGGCGCGCGCAACTACACGCAGTGCGACTCGATGCTCATCGGCTCGAAGTGCGGCGCGAACACCTTCCCCTACATCGAGGTGATGAACAACACGGCCCGCGTCGAGCACGAGGCGACCACCTCGCGCATCAGCGAGGAGCAGTTGTTCTACCTCCAGCAGCGCGGCATCTCGCAGGAGGACGCCGTCTCGCTCATCATCAACGGCTTCTGCAAGGACGTGTTCCGCGAGCTGCCGATGGAGTTCGCCGTCGAGGCGCAGCGCCTGCTCGGGATGAAGCTTGAGAACAGCGTTGGATAAATTAAAAGCCGTCAACCGCGAATCGTCAATCGCGAACCGGGGTCGAGGGACGCGCCGCTTGAGCCGGTAAGCGCTCAGGGCAGGCACCACCCGAACTGTTCACGATTGACGATTCGAGGTTGACGGCTCTCCGAAGGAGAGCAGAGTGTTAGAGATTCGAGATTTGCACGCGACCGTGGAGGGTAAGGAAATCCTGCGCGGCATCAACCTGAAGGTGAACAGGGGCGAGACGCACGCCATCATGGGGCCGAACGGGTCGGGGAAGTCGACGCTGGCGAAGATTCTCGCCGGCCACCCGGCCTACGAGGTGACGAGGGGCGAGGTCTTGTTCGAGGGGCGCGACCTGCTCGAACTCGCGCCCGACGAGCGCGCGCGCGAGGGCGTCTTCCTCGCCTTCCAGTACCCGGTCGAGGTGCCCGGCGTCTCGAACGCGCAGTTCCTCCGCCTCGCCTACAACGAGAAGCGCAAGCACCTCGGCGAAGAAGAACTCGACCCGCTGGAGTTTAAAGACCTGCTCGCGGAGCGGGCGCGGGTCGTCGAGATGGACGCCGGTCTGATGTCGCGCTCGGTGAACGAGGGCTTCTCCGGCGGCGAGAAGAAGCGCAACGAGATTTTGCAGATGGCCGTGCTGGAGCCGAAGCTCGCCGTCCTGGACGAGACCGACTCGGGCCTCGACATCGACGCGCTGCGCGTCGTCGCCGACGGCGTCAACAAGCTGCGCACGCCTGAGAACGCCGTCGTCCTCGTCACGCACTACCAGCGGCTGCTCAACTACATCGTGCCCGACTTCGTCCACGTCCTCTACCGCGGCCGCATCGTGCGCTCGGGCGGCAAGGAGCTGGCGCTGGCGCTGGAGGCGAAGGGCTACGACTGGATTAAAGAGGAGGCCGCGGAGCAGCAGTCGGCGGCCATCCTTCGATGACGGCAACCGGCGGTGGTAATTCTGTAGGGGCAGGGCTTGTCCCTGCCCGGCGTTCGCTTTGACACCGGTCGAATC
>JALZHT010000368.1 GCA_030860645.1 Acidobacteriota bacterium | reverse complement strand
CGCCCGCCCCGGCCGTGGCCGCCGCGGCGACGCCGCAGACGCCGCGCCCTTCGAGCGGCTCGCCCTTCCTCGACGCGCTGGTCGAGGCGGCGATTGAGCGGACGACTTACGAGGTGCGTTACGACCCGACCTACTTCCGCATCGCCTACCCCGGCGGCGACGTGCCCGCCGAGGTCGGCGTCTGCACCGACGAGGTCATCCGGTCGTACCGCAAGGTCGGCGTCGACCTGCAAAAAGAAGTGCACGAGGACATGAAGGCGAACTTCCACCTCTACCCGCGCAAGTGGGGGCTGAAGAGGACGGACACGAACATTGACCACCGCCGCGTCCCGAACCTGATGGTCTTCTTCGAGCGGCAGGGCGCGGCCCGGCCCGTCACCTCCGACGCGCGCGACTACCGGCCGGGCGACGTGGTGACGTGGGACTTGGGCGGCGGGCTGACGCACATCGGCATCGTCGTCAACGTCCCCTCGCCGGCGGACGCGAACCGTTTGCTGATCGTCCACAACATCGGCGCGGGGCCGCGGATGGAGGACGTGCTCTTCAACTGGAAGATCACCGGCCACTACCGCTACACCGGCCCGCGTTAGAATTTTAGATTTGCGATTTTAGATTGGCGATTGAAAGGCTAAAGGCGCGCGCGCTCTTTCAATCGCAAATCAAAAATCTAAAATTCCCCGGAGTCAGACCTGGAGTGAAGACTGAGACCGCAGAAGGCATCGAGGTGCGCCCGTCTGCAATCGACGGCAAGGGCTGTTTCGCGACCGCGCCGTTCCGCAAGGGCCGGAAGATCGCCGAGATGACGGGCGAGCGCGTCTCGCGCGTCGAGGCGGCGCGGCGGATGCGCGGGCGGCGCCGGCTGCACATCTGCGCCATCAACTCTTACTGGGGCGTGGACGGCAGCCGCGGCGGCAACGGCATGCAGTACGTCAACCACTCCTGCACGCCCAACACCTTCCTCCGCATCATCCACGGCCACGTCATCTTCTTCGCCCTGCGCGACATCGAGCCGGGCGAGGAGCTGACGCTCGACTACGTCGAGTCCTACCACCCCGACACCTACCGCTGCCGCTGCCAGTCGCCCGGCTGCCGCGGGACGATGAACCTCGTCAGGCGGAAGCCGGGGGCGCGCCGTTGAGGCGGCCGACATGGAAGAAGAGGGCAAGGTGCTGACGCTCGAAGACTACGGCTGGTCGGACTCCTTCGCCGGGGCGTTCGCGCCGCTCGCCGCCCGCGGCTTCGAGCCGGGCCGCGTCCTCCTCCAGCACAACAAGGTCTACCTGCTCTACACGGCCGCGGGCGAGGCGGAGGCCGAAGCCACCGGCCGGCTGCGTTTCCACGCGCGCGGGGCGGAGGACTTGCCGGCCGTCGGCGACTGGGTGGCGCTGCGCCGCCTCGCCGAAGACCCCGGCCGCGCGAAGATTCACGAAATCCTGCCGCGCAAAAGTAAGTTCGCGCGCCGTGCCGCGGGGCGCGAGACCGAGGAGCAGATCGTCGCCGCCAACGTCGACACGGTCTTCCTCGTCACCGGCCTCGACCACGACTACAACCCGCGGCGCGTCGAGCGCTACCTCATCATGGCCTGGGAGAGCGGGGCCGCGCCCGTCGTCGTGCTGAACAAGGCCGACGTGGTCGAGGACGCGCCGGCGCGCCGGGCCGAGATCGAGCGGGTCGCGCCGGGCGTGCCCGTGCTCCTGCTGAGCGCGAAGCGCGGCGAGGGCGTCGAGCAGTTGTTGCCTTACGTCGGGCGCGGGCGGACGGTGGCGCTGATGGGTTCGTCGGGGGTCGGCAAGTCTACCATCGTCAACCGGCTCATCGGCGCGGAGGTGCAGCGGACGCAGGAGGTGCGCGTCTCGGACGCGCGCGGCCGCCACACGACGACGCACCGCGAGCTGTTCCTGCTCCCGCAGGGCGGCCTCGTCCTCGACACGCCGGGCATGCGCGAGCTGCAACTCCTGGTGAGCGAGCGCGGCCTGCGCGAGACCTTCGAGGACATCGAGGAGGCGGCCCGCTCGTGCCGCTTCACCGACTGCCGCCACGAGAACGAACCCGGCTGCGCCGTCCGCGACGCGCTCGCCTCGGGCGCGCTCGACCCCGAACGCTACCAGAATTATCTCAAGATGCAGGCCGAGATGCGCCACACGGCGACGCTCCTCGACCAGCGCAAGAGCCAGGAGGAGAAGGCGCGCGACAAAAGGATGGGGCGCGCGCTCAACCAGCTCTACAAGAAGCGGCGGGACGAAGGTGGGAAACAGTAGCCACGCGAAGGAGCCGGGCGCGGCGGGCGGCTGGCCGGACGACTTACCGGTCGTCCAGGTGAGAATCGCGCGGCCGACCGACCGGCTCGAAGAGGTGGTCGCCTTCTACCGCGACGCGCTGGGGCTGCCGCAGGTCGGCAGCTTCAGCGGGCACGCCGGCTACGACGGCGTCATGATCGGCCTGCCCGGCCGCGACTACCACCTCGAATTCACGCGCCACGCCGAAGGCAGCCCCGGCCCCGCGCCCTCGCGCGACAACCTGCTCGTGCTCTACGTCGCAGACGCGGCCGCGCTCGAACGCACGGTCGCAAAACTCACCGCGCGCGGCCACCTCCCCGTCAAGCCCGAGAACCCTTTCTGGGCCGCGCGCGGCCTCACCTTCGAAGACCCCGACGGCTGGCGCGTCGTGCTCATGAACACGCGCGGAATATAAAGGGAGTGCTGGGTGCTGGGTTTTTGGGCGCTGGGCGGAAGGCAGCCTGCTTTCCCTAGCACCTAACACCCAAAACCCAGCACCCACTTCTTACTGCCTCATCCCGCCGCCCGTGCCGGCCTCGGCGGCGGGGCGGCCCTCGGCGTCGAGGAAGGTGATCGAGTCGCCGAAGTCTTCGAGGGAGCGCAGGCCCGGCTCGATCTGGCGGCGGTCGCCGACGACGACGACGGCCACGCGGTCGGGCCGCAGGTGCTGGCCGGCGACGCGGTTGAGGTCTTCGAGCGTGACCGCCTGGACGCGCTCGATGTAGGTGTTGAAGTAGGTCTCGGGCAGGTCGTAGGTGACGACCGTCTCCAGGCGGTCGGCGATCTGCGTCGGCGTCTCGAAGCTGCGCGGGAAGCCGCGGATGAGCGCCTGCTTGGCGTACTCAAGCTCGGCCGGCGTCACCGGCATCTCGCCGCGCACGCCGCGCAACTCCTTCATCAACTCCACCAGCGACTCCTTCGTCACGCCCGTAAACACCGGCGCGGTCGCCGCGAACGGGCCCGCCCCGCGGCGGAAGTCGAACGACGAGCGCGCGCCGTAGGTGTAGCCCTTGTCCTCGCGCAGGTTCAGGTTGATGCGCGAGGTGAACTGCCCGCCGAGGAGCGTGTTGAGGACGAGCAGCGGGAAGAAGTCGGGGTTCGAGCGCGGCACGCCGACGTGCCCGACCTGGATGACCGACTGGGCGGAGCCGGGCCGATCCACGATGTAGAGCGCCGGGCGGTCGCGCCGGACGGGGGCGGCCGTCACCTCCACCGCCGGCACGTGCCCCTTCTCCCAGCGGCCGAACGCGCGTTCGAGCTTCGGCACGATCTCGTCGGCCGTGGTGTCGCCGACGACGATGAGCGTCGCGTTGTTCGGGCGGTAGAACGTCTCGTAGAACTTGCGCGCGTCGGCCGCCGTCAGCCCCTTCACCGAAGCCCCGTCGCCCGTCAGAGGGTGGCCGTACGGGTGGTTCTGCCCGTAGAGCAAAGAGGCGTAGACGATGTCGGCGATCTGCTCGGGGCTGTCGCGCCGCTGGCGGAACGAGGCGAGCCGCGCGTCGCGCAGCCGCGCCATCTCCTTGTCGGCGAAGGCCGGGTTGAGCAGCACGTCGGCGTAGATGTCGAGCGCGCGGTCGAGGTGGCGCTTGAGGGTCTGGAGGTTCGCCGTCGTCGAGTCCCACCCGGCGTTGACGCTGAGGGAGGAGCCGATGGCGGTGAGCTGGTCGGAGATGTCGAGCGCGGAGCGCGTCCGCGTCCCCTCGTCGAGCAGGTCGGCCGTCAGCGACGCGAGGCCGCCCCGGCCCGCCGGGTCGCCGGCCGCGCCTATCTTGATGACCAAGTCCATCGCCACGATGGGCAGCTCGTCGTGGCGGACGACGAGGACGCCGAGGCCGTTCGAGAGCGTGCGCCGCTCGGCGGGCGGGAGCGTGAACTTCGGCACCGGCCCCGGCTTCGGCAGCTTCGAAGTGTCAACCGCGATCTCCTGCTTCTTGTTCGGGCGCGCGGGCGCGGGCGGGCGCGGCCCGGCGGCGGGCGCGGCCGAGGTC
>JALZHT010000367.1 GCA_030860645.1 Acidobacteriota bacterium | reverse complement strand
GTGTGACCTGTCCGCGCGGGGCGGAGGCCGGCGCGAGCACGAAGGCCGCCGCGATGCCGAGCGCCGCCGCTGCCCGGCACACGCCCTCAAAGATTTTCGACTTCATGCCCCTCATCATTCCTTCAACTTGGATAAGGCATCCCGCCCGGCGGCTTTCTGCCGTTAAGCAAATCTTTGACGACTTCTATCAGCGCGTCCAAACGCCGGTCTGTATGCGCCTGCGACTCGGCGAGCGCGGTGATCTTCCGTTCCGACTCGGCGGCCGCTTCCTGCGTCCGAATTTGCGCATCAACTAAGGTGGCGAGCTTGCGGTCAGTCTCGGCCCGCGCGGCCCTCAGCTCTTCGATTCCCTCCTGGTGCCTTTGGGACAGTTCCGCGACCGTCTGAAACGCCTCGCTAAGGCCCACAATGCGCCGCTCGTGACTGGTGAGCAACCGTTGATGGTCGGCGGCCAACTTCTCCAGCGTCCCCATTCTGCTGTCTTGGCTGGCGGCAAGTTTCTCTAGCGCCGCCATCCTGCTGTCTTGGTCGGCGGCAAGTTTCTCTAGCGCCGCCATTCTGTTATCTTGACCGGCGGCCAACTTCTCAAGCGCCGCCATCCTTCCGTCTTGATTGGAGGCGAGTTTCTCTAGCGTCGCCATCCTGCTGTTCTGGTTGGCGGCCAACTTCTCAAGCGCCGCCATCCTGCTGTCCTGGTTAGCGGCCAGTTCGGCCAGCGTCGTCAGCGCGTTCTCGAAGCGTCGGTTTCTTTCTTCGTCAGTCATCACGCATGAACCTCCTCTTCAAGTTGATTGTTCATGGTGGGTTTACTCTTCCATCTTAATTCAATCGGCCGCGCCGGGCGCGAGTTCGTCCTGCCGTTCGAGGGGCGCGGGCGCGAAGGCGAGGCCGGCGAGCCACGCGACGAAGAAGGTCACGGCGCTGCCGATGAGGACGTACCACGTCCACGCGACCGGCGTCCAGAAGCGGACGTAGACCATGACGAGGATGCTGGCGACCATCCCGACGAGCGCGGGCGGCTCGCTCACGCGGCGCAGGAACGTGCCGACGAGGAAGACGCCGAGCACGGGGCCGTTGATGAGCGAGGCGACCGAGAGGGCTTGGTCGAGCGCCGAGCGGTTGCGCCGCATCGCGAAGACGGCGACGAGGATTTGCACGACGCCCCACAGGAGCGTCAGCCAGTGCGACACCTTCAGGTAGTGGCGGTCGTCGCGCCGCGGCCGGAAGGGCTTGTAGAGGTCGTTGACGGCCGTCGCCGCGATGGAGTTCAGCGACGAGGAGAGGGCGGCGGCGAAGATGGCCGCGACGACGAGGCCCGCGAGGCCCGAGGGCATGTGCTTCGTGATGAAGTCGGGGAAGACGCGGTCGGTGTTGACGGCCTGGAACGCGCCCTCGACGGGGAGCGTCGCCGTGCCGGCCGTGAGCGTCGCGTAGGCCGGGTCGCGGTGGGGGCCGTAGAAGGCGAAGAGCAGGACGCCGATGAAGAGGAAGCCGATGAACTGCGCGAGCACGACCGCGCCGCTCGACAGCAGCGCGGCGGCCGCGCGCCGCGGCCGGTCGGTGCAGAGGTAGCGCTGCACGAGGTACTGATCCGTCCCGTGCGTGCTCATCGTCAGGAAGCAGCCGCCGACGACCCCGGCCCACAGCGTGTACGTCCTCGTCAGGTCGACCGGCAGAGAGAAGTTAAAGGCGCTCTCCGTGAACGGGATTTTGAACGCGTAACTCGTCGTCCTTAACCCGAGGTCGATGAGGCTGAACTTGTCGAACTGTTCGCCGAGCGCGACGGCCCCGCCGAAGCCGCCCGGGATGGCCGACGCGAGCACCACCGCCGCGGCGAGCGCGCCCGCCAGGTAAATCCCCAACTGCACCACCTCGACCCAGATCACCGCCTCCATCCCGCCGAAGTAGGTGAAGACGATCATCACCGCCCCGAGCAGCACGACCGAGGCGACGACGACGGTCGCGGCGTCCGCGCCCGGCCGGAAGGCCGTGTAGACGGCGGCCAGCACGAAGGCCGTCAGCAGCAGCCGGATGCCGTCGGCGATGTTCCGCATGACGACGAAGAGCGAGGCCGCGAGCATCTTGATGCGCGGGCCGAAGCGGCGTTCGAGGAGTTGGTAGACCGTCAGCAGCTCGCCGCGGAAGTAGGACGGGATGAAGAGGAGCGAGATGACGACGCGGCCCAGCATGTAGCCGAGGACGAGCTGGAGGAACTGGAAGTTGCCGCCGCGCGCGAAGGCCGTCCCCGGCACGCTGATGAAGGTGATGGTCGAGGTCTCGGTGGCGACGATGGAGGCGGCGATGGCCCACCACGGCACCGTCCGGTCGCCGAGGAAGTAGTCGCGCGTCGTCCTCTGCCGGCGCGAGAACCACACGCCGAACAGCGTGATGCCCAGCAGGTAGCCGAAGATGATGAAGAGGTCGAGGGAGCGCATTTTAAGGGGGATTTTAGATTTTAGATTTTTGATTGGCGATTGGAATCAGCGCGGCTGTCGTCTCCCAATCGCCAATCAAAAATCTAAAATCTCGCTACTGTCTACTTCATTTCTCCCCCATTTATCAACTCGCCCAGGCGGCGGATGCGCGGGCAGACGCTTTCGGGGTGGAGGCCGAGCGGGTCGAGCAGGACGGCGCGCAGGCCGGCGTCGCGGGCGGCGAGCGCGTCGTGCGCGTAGGAGTCGCCGACGAAGGCCGCCTCGTGTGGCTCGACGCCGAGGCGTCCGAGCGCGTGGCGGAAGATGGCCGCGTCGGGCTTGCGCGCGCCGACGAGGTGCGAGTCGACGAGCAGGTCGAAGTGGTCGGCGATGCCGGCCGCGTCGAGCGAGTCGCGCAGCCGCCCGTCCTCGGTGTTCGAGACGACGGCGAGGCGCAGGCCGCGCCGCTTCAGCGCCGCGACGACGCGCGGCGCTTCGGGGTCGAGGCAGCACCAGACGTGCCGCTCGGTGTGCGCGGCGGCGAGCCGCTCGACGACGCGCTCGCAGGCTTCGTCGTCCAGGCCGAGCGAGCCGTAGGTGCGGCGGAACGTCCAGTGAGGCCGCTTCTGGTCTTCCGGCGTCACGAAGCCCTCGCGCTGCATCTCGACGCCGACGGCCCGCAGCATCTCCTTGAACGCGCGCTCAAGCTCAGAAGCCTGGAACTCGCGCCCGCACGTCTCGGACGCCAACCGCACGAGCCGCGGCCAGTCCGGGTGGACGAGCGTCCCGCCCGCGTCGAAGAGGCACGCCCGCGCGCCGTCTAAAGAAGGGTGTAGCATTTTTTTTCGGGGGTGGGACGACCCCGGTGCGGGCCGCCCGCAACGCGTTTTAAAAGTCGCGCGCGAACAACTCGATCTCTTCGTCGTCTTCGGACAGCCTGACCGTCTTCTCGAATCTCAGGCCCAGCTTTTCCAGGAGCTTGATCGAAGCGTGATTGTCAGCCGCGGTCACGGCCACGATACGCTTCAGGCCGAAGGCGCTCCTCGCGTACTCAAGCACGGCCGCGGCCGACTCGTACGCGTAGCCCCGCCCCCAGAATTTCGGGAGGAAGGCGAAGCCGAGGTCGACATCTTCCAACGACTCCCTTTTCAACAACCCGCAGATTCCGACCGGGGCCCCGCCCTCCTTCAACTCGGTCAGGTACAGCCCGAAGCCGTGCCGCTCGTAGCTCGCCGCCGGCCCTTTCGCGATGTACTCGCGGGCGTCTCCGACCGTCCGCACGCCCCTGTCGCCGATGAAGCGCAGCCACGAAGGCTCATTCAGCAGCCCGAGGATGAACTCCGCGTCCTCGGCCGAGAGTTGGCGGAGGACGAGCCGTTCGGTTTCCAGAACTTTCACGGTCGGAGCACCTTGCTTCCAAACCTCAACCTTTTACTGCTCTTCCCGCGCCAGCGCCTCGATGGCCTCGGCCACGACGCCCCGCGCGGCTTCGAGCGCGCGCCCGGCACGCTCGCGCGGCGCGCCCGTCGCGGACATGACGAGGGCCACGCGCGGGTCGCCGCCGGCCCGCTCGATGGCCGCGCGCGCCTCCTCCTCGGTCTGCCCCGTCTCGGCGGCGAGGATGCGGGCCGAGCGCGCGCGCAGCTTCTCGTTGCTCGGGCGGAGGTTGGTCATGCGGTTGCCTTTGACGTAGCCGAGCCGCGTGAGCGCCGCCGTCGAGAGCATGTTCAAGACCATCTTCTGCGCCGTCCCGGCCTTCAGCCGCGTCGAGCCGGCGACGACCTCGGGGCCGACGACCGGCACGACCGCCACCTCGGCCGCGCGCGCAAGCGGCGAGCCGGGCGCGCAGGTCACGC
>JALZHT010000366.1 GCA_030860645.1 Acidobacteriota bacterium | reverse complement strand
GGCATAGAGCGCGCCCGAGCCGGCTCCGATGGCCGCGCCCTTCTTGCCGGCGATGAGCGCGCCGGCGAGCGCGCCCGCCCCGATGATCGCCGCCGTCCGCGACTTGCGCCCGAAGCGCGACCGCGTCTGCGCCGACGCGGCCGGCGCGGCCACGGCCAGCAGCAGCGTCAGGCTCAGCGTGGAAGCCATGAATCTTTTCATCACAGTGTCTCCTTTAATACCCCTTGATTGTTCCGGATTCTCATCCGGGGAGATACCTTTCGGCCCGCCCGCGCCGCAACTCCCGTTCCTCGCCCCCGAACCCTCGCCCAAGCCCACGCGCACGAGGTCGCGGGCCGCCTCGGAGGCGCGCGCCCGCAATCTATTTCGGGTAGGCGCGCACGAAACCGTGTCGCGCCGGTCGAGGTTGACCCGCGGCGTCGGCGTCGCGTAGCATCGGGGCACCTTCGGGCGGCGCGGCTCCCCCAAAAATTCCATCACGGGCGAGACTGATTTTGGAGATTAACGACGAAGCCAAAGAGATCGTGCAGGAGCTGGGCGCGGCCATCAACGCCGCGGTCGAGCGCTCGCCCGAGGTGGCCGAGGCCATCGAACGCCTGCGCGAGGCCGGCTACGAGTTGGAGCTGACGCTGCGCCTTGAGATCGGCCTGCGCGAGCACGAGCACGAGCCGGATGAAGTGGCCGAGGCCAGCCTCGAACTCACCGACGAAGACCGCCGCACGCTGCGCAGCATGCGCATCCGCTTCGACGAGGAGTGAGAATTTTAGATTTTAGATTGGCGATTTTTGATTTGCGATTGGAAGAGCGCGTCGCTTTCTTCTTCCAATCACAAGTCAAAAATCGCCAATCTAAAATCTAAAATCCCCTTCTCTTTTGCCTCCGCGGCGCGCGTGTGTTAACCTTTCAAGTCTACAAATCAGCGTAATCCCTCGCCTTTCACGGCTTTATCATTGAAGAGGAGCTTTTCGGGAGAGTATGTCTACGCCTAACGGAAACACCGGCAACGACGGCCGCCCCGTCGGCAGGGTCGTCCAGATTATCGGCCCCGTCCTCGACGTGGAGTTCGGCAACGGCTACCTGCCGCCCATCTACACGGCCCTGCGCGTCACCTCCGAAGGGTTCGACGTGCCGACGCCCATTGACCTCATCGCCGAGGTCGAGCAGCACCTCGGCGAGGGCCGCGTCCGCACCGTCTCGATGCAGCCGACCGAGGGCTGCGTCCGCGGCATGCCCGTCATCGACACCGGCGGCCCCATCACCATGCCCGTCGGCGAGACCACCCTCGGCCGGGTGCTGAACGTCATCGGCCAGCCCGTCGACAACCTCGGCCCCGTCAACTCCGAGCACCGCTACCCGATCCACCGCCACGCGCCGACGCTCGACGAGCAGTCGACCGAGTCCGAGATGTTCGAGACCGGCATCAAGGTCGTTGACCTCATCCAGCCCTTCCTGCGCGGCGGCAAGATCGGGCTGTTCGGCGGCGCCGGCGTCGGCAAGACCGTGCTCATCATGGAGTTGATTAACAACGTCGCCATGAAGCACGCCGGCTTCTCGGTCTTCGCCGGCGTCGGCGAGCGCACGCGCGAGGGCAACGACCTGCTGCGCGAGATGGTCGAGTCGAAGGTCATCAACTTCGGCGAGAGCTTCTACGAGCACTACGAGCAGAGCGGCGACTTCGACATGACGAAGGTGGACATGGACGCCATCGGCCAGTCGAAGGTCGCGCTCGTCTACGGCCAGATGACCGAGCCGCCGGGCGCGCGCCTGCGCGTGGCCCTCTCCGGCCTCACGGTCGCCGAGTACTTCCGCGACCAGGGCCTCGACGTGCTCCTCTTCGTCGACAACATCTTCCGCTTCACGCAGGCCGGCTCCGAAGTCTCGGCGCTCCTCGGGCGCATGCCCTCGGCCGTCGGCTACCAGCCGAACCTCGCCACCGAGATGGGCGAACTCCAGGAGCGCATCACCTCGACGCGGACGGGTTCGATCACCTCGATCCAGGCCGTCTACGTCCCCGCCGACGACTACACAGACCCCGCGCCGGCCACGACCTTCGCCCACCTCGACGCCGTCACCGCGCTCTCGCGCCAGATCGTCGAGCTGGGGATTTACCCGGCCGTCGACCCGCTCGCCTCGACCTCGCGCATCCTCGACCCGAGGGTCGTCGGCGAGGCGCACTACAACACGGCGCAGGCGGTCAAGCAGATTCTGCAACGCTACAAAGACCTGCAAGACATCATCGCCATCCTCGGCCTCGACGAACTCTCCGAGGAGGACAAGCTGGTCGTGGCGCGCGCGCGCAAGATTCAGCGCTTCTTCTCGCAGCCGTTCCACGTCGCCGAGCAGTTCACCGGCCTCAAGGGCAAGTACGTCCCCATCGCCGACACCATCCGCGGCTTCCAGGAGATCGTTGACGGCAAGCACGACGACCTGCCCGAGCGCGCCTTCTACCTCGTCGGCTCCATCGAAGAGGCCCGCGAGCAGGCCGAGCGCATCGCCCGCGAAGTGGGAGAATAAAAGCAGCGCAGAAGTCAGAGTGCAGAGTGCAGAATTAAAACCGCTTCTTTAATTCTGCACTCCGCACTCCGCACTCATCACTTTGATTATGGCTCTCCAACTCGATGTCATCACGCCCGAGCGGCGGCTTTTGTCGGAGCAGGTCGACTCGGTGACGGTGCCGGGGCTGAACGGCGAGCTGGGCATCCTGCCCGGCCACACCCCACTCATCTCGGCGCTCCAGACCGGCGTCCTCGCCTACACGCAGGGGGCTTCGACGCGGCGGCTGCTCGTCTCGGGCGGCTTCGTCGAAGTCAACGCCGACCGCGTCTCCGTGCTCGCCGACCTGGCCGAGTTCCCCGAAGAGGTCAACGCCCAGACCGCCCGCGCCGAGCGCGACGACGCCGAACGCCGCCTCGGCACCTTCTCCGGCCCGCCCGAGGAGATGGCCGAGGTGCGCACCCGGCTCGACCGCGCCACGGCCCGCCTCCAACTCGCCGCCGAAAACCCGGCGCGCTGAAACTGCGGCGGACGCGCGCCCGCCGCCGGTAGCCTCATGCGCCCGCACTTTCTCAGAGTCAACGCGCTCACGCGCGCCGACCGCCACGCCACGATTCCAGCCATGCGCGACGCCGTGACGACGAGCGGTGGCTGGATCACCGACGCCAGGTTCTTCTCCAACACCTCCGTCTGTCTCAACTTCGAGATCGGGCTGCGCCACGTCCCCGAGTTTCGCGCGGCCCTCGGCGGGTTGCGCCTCAGTCTCAGCGACGAGAGCGTGAGCGCGCTCGAAGACCTCGGCCGCCTCGCCGCGGCGGCGGGCGCGGGCGACGCCGAAGCCGAAGTCGTGGGGACACTGCAAGTCACCTTCATCCACGACGAGCCTGACCTCAGAATCGAAGTCCCTCCCATCCCCGGCTAACAACTCCCCCGGCCCTTCCCCGCCGAATTTCCGGCGTTTCATGCTTGCAACAACGGCCCGAATGTGGCATAATACGCGCCTCAACCGAAAGCCGTTCGGCGGCGACAGACGAGGGGGTTTCATGTCACAGACGATGGCGGAGTTGGTCAGGCCCGCGGCCGAGGTGCCGCGCGAGATTTCGGGGGCGGCGACGCCGGAAGACCAGGCGGCCGAGCCGTCCCTGCGTCCCCGCAACCTCGACGAGTACATCGGCCAGCCGAGGATCACGACCAACCTGAAAATCTTCCTGCGCGCGGCCAAAGGGCGGCGCGAGGCGCTCGACCACGTCCTCTTTTTCGGCCCGCCGGGCCTCGGCAAGACGACGCTCTCGCAGATCATCGCGCACGAGATGGACGCGCCGCTGAAGTCCGTCAGCGCGCCCGCCATCGAGCGCGGCGGCGACCTCGCGGCCGTGCTGACGAACCTGCAAGAGGGCGAAGTCCTCTTCATAGACGAGATTCACCGCCTCAAGCCGCAGATCGAGGAGGTCTTGTATCCGGCGATGGAGGACTACCAGCTCGACATCATGATCGGGCAGGGGACGGCCGCCCGCTCGATTAAATTAGACCTGCCGAAGTTCACCCTCGTCGGGGCGACGACGCGGGCCGGGCTGATCACCGCCCCCTTGCGCGGACGCTTCGGCATCGTCTTCCACCTCGACTTCTACTCGCAGAAAGACCTCGAAATCATCGTCCACCGCTCGGCCGAGATTCTGGGCGTGGAGATCGAGGCGACGGGCGCGAGCGAGATCGCGCGCCGCGCGCGCGGCACCCCGCGCATCGCCAACCGGCTGCTCCGTCGCGTGCGCGACTACGCCGAGGT
>JALZHT010000365.1 GCA_030860645.1 Acidobacteriota bacterium | reverse complement strand
CCGAGGCGCAGGTGGGCCTTGTCGGCCCCCATCCGGCTCGACGCGCCGCCCGCCAGAATGAAGCCTTCGATCTCAGGCAGAGGCTGCACGGCCGCGGAAGTTAGCACGCGCGGCGGGAGAAGTATAGTTTCAAGCCGGAGGGAATTTTGATTTGCGATTTTAGATTTTAGATTTTTGATTGAAGGCGGCGCGGCCGTCGTCTTCCAACCGCCCATCAAAAATCTAAAATCTAAAATCCTCTCTGCGGGAGGGGGCGGCGATTAAAGATATAAGTAGAAGCAACCCGTGACCTTAGCGGGACATCATTGCTGCACCGAAGTGCGACTTGACCGTTCGGGAAAGGCGCAGTTATAGTCAGCCAGCGGCCCTTGCCCCGGAACCTTTCGGGAGGCGGAAGCCGCCGCCACAGGCCCGCGGCCGTCTCCCTTGAATCCGCCGCCCCGCTCCAGAGGTAGTTTGATGAAGAGAATCGCCGTCCTTTTCGTTTCCGCCCTCGCCCTGTGCGTGCCGGCCTTCGCGCAGAAGTCGGTCTTGAACGCGAATCCGCCGGCCTCGTTCTACCCGCTCGAAGAGGTGCGGACGGGGCAGAAGGGCGTCGCGCGCACGGTCTTCGCCGGGGCCGAGACGCAGGAGTTCGGCGTCGAGGTGCTGGGCGTCATGCCCGGCTTCCCGCAGCCCCGCCAGTCGGTCATCATCGCGCGCCTCTCGGGGCCGAACGTCGAGCGCACCAGCGTCTTCGCCGGGATGTCCGGCTCGCCCGTCTACATAGACGGCCGCCTCGTCGGGGCCATCGCTTACGCCTTCCCCTTCTCGAAGGAGCCGATTGCCGGCATCACGCCGATCAAGCAGATGATTGACATCTTCGAGCGCGGCGGCGGCAGCCGCCAGAGCGGCGAGCGCGACCAGCTCGGCTTCCGCCGCGAGCCGCGCGCCGTCTCTTACTCCCAACTCGCCGGGGCGGACTGGAAGTTCGAGCTGCCGCAGAACAAGGTTTCGGGCGCGTCCTTCATCGCGCCGGTGGCCGCCGGCTCGCCCCTCGTCGGCCTGCTCGGCCAGCAGTTCGCGCCCATCTCGACGCCGGTCGTCTTCAGCGGCTTCACTCCGGAGGCGCTCGCGCGCTTCACGCCGCAGCTCCAGTCGAACGGCCTTCTGCCGGTCTCGGGCGTCGGCGGCTCTTCGCCCGTGACGCCGCTCGGCGAGGTCACGGAGCAGACGCTGCGGCCGGGCACCTCGATCAGCGTGCAGCTCGTGCGCGGCGACTACTCGGTGGCCGCCTCGGGCACGGTCACGCACCGCGACGCCGAGCGCATCTACGCCTTCGGCCACCCGTTCCTCAGCCTCGGCTCCTCCGACATGCCGATGGCCGAGTCTACGGTCGTGACGGTCATCCCGAACACGCTGAACTCTTTCAAGCTGACGGTGCCGGGGCAGATGGTGGGGGCCATCTCGCAGGATCGCGCGACGGGCATCTACGGGCAGCTCGGCCGCGCGCCGAGGATGGTGCCGGTGACGATCAACCTGCACACGAGCCGCGAGGCGGTCGAGACCTACAGGTTCGAGGTGGCGAGCGACGAGTTCCTGACGCCGCTGCTGCTGAACATGACGATCTACAGCACGCTCACGTCGAGCGAGCGGAGCCTCGGCGACTCGACCATCAGCGTGCGCGGCAGGATCGAAGTCAAGGAGCAGGAGCCGATCCAGCTTGAGCGCCGCTTCTCGGCGCAGGGGGCGGGCGTGATGGCGGCCGGGTCGGTGGCCGCGCCCGTGGCGGCGCTGCTCTCGTCGGGCTTCGACAACGTCGAACTCGGCCCCGTCACGCTCGACATCGCCGCCTCGGACGTGCGCCGCACGGCCGCGCTCGACCGCATCGCGCTCGACCGCAACGAAGTCCGCCACGGCGAGACGGTCGAGGTGCAGGCTTACGTCCGCACCGAGTCGGGCAAGCAGTTCGTGCAGCGCATCCCCGTCGAGATTCCGGCCGACGTGCCGCCCGGACAGCTCGTCCTCTTCGTCGGCGACGGCGGCTCTTTGCAGCAGGCTTCGGCCTCGCAGAGCTTCGTGCCGAAAGACCTCTCGCAGCTCGTCGGCGCGATCAACAAGCTGAAGAAGAACGACCGCCTCTACGTCAAGCTCTTCCGCATCACGCCGGGCGCGGTCATCGGCACCGACGAGATGCCGAACCTGCCGCCCTCCTTCGTCGCCACGCTCAACAGCGACCGCGCCTCCGGCGGCTACACGCCGACCATGCTCTCGCCCATCGCCGAGAAGGAGCTGCCCGCCGCCGAATACGTCATCAACGGCCAGCAGCTCATCGGCATCACCGTCATCCGCTGAAGAAACATGTAGAATTATTGAGACGACGGGGTGGGTTAGGCTCACCCCGTTTTTTAATTCCTTTCTTTTATCCCAGTCAATCGAGGAGAGGTTATGAACGAAAGCGATATTCGGAGAATTTCCAATGGCCTTAAACAAGGCCCCGGCTATGTCGCGGAAGGGAAACTCTCGACATTTAAGATAGTACCAATCGAAATGTCGGATGGGCGGGCTTCAGTTTATCTTGTCGTGTGGCGGGACAGTGACGGCGAGCCGCTCTTCTTGAATTTACTGCCCGCAGGTAAGTGGAATGAGAGTTTAATGAATGAGTTGATTGTAAGGTTAAAACAGGCTATTGATGCTGACGATGAACGAACACTACAAAAACAACTTTCTGAGATAGCGCAATTCATTAAAAGCTTAACTAATGAACAGGACGCGGAATATAACTAACTTAAGCCGTAGCATTCCTCGGGCCTTCGCGCCGATACGCTCTCTGCGTTAAGAATATCACCCCGCCGCGACCTCCATGCGTGGTTTAGAATGTATCAGTTCGCCGCACGACAAAGAGAAAACTCCGTCCAGTTTCCGGCACCTTCACCGCTTTATAAGGCAAGCCGGCCGACTCGATCTGCTCACTCAACCTGAGACCTCCGAAAAGAAGAAGCGTCCGCACGCCTGACGCCCAACTAATTAATTCGGGGAGGATTTCGGTGAAGCGCTCGATAGCGCGGCAGGTGAGGAAGTCGGCGGCGGGCGGCTCCAAGTCCTCGAACCTTTCGGCGACGACGGCGGCGGCCTCGTGCCGCCCCGCCTTCCGCAAAGCCTCGCGGAGGAAGACCGTTTTTTTCCGCGACGACTCGACGAGCGTCGCGCGCAGATCGGGCCGGACGATCAGGCAGGGGATGACCGGCAGCCCCGCGCCCGAGCCGACATCAACGACCGAAGCCCCGCGAGTCAAAAAGGGGAGCGCGAGGAGCGATTCGAGGACGTGGCGCGCGGCGAACTCGGCCGGCGGGCAGGGCGCGACTAAATGCAGCCGCGGGTTCCAGGCCGTCACGATTTCAAAATAGCCGCGCAGGCCGGCGCGGGCCTCGCCGCTCAAAGACACGCCGAAGTCGGCGGCGCGGGCCGCCAGCGCTTTGTCAAACTCGTCGGCGGGTGATAGTTTCTGGTCAGTCATTGTCCACCACCGTACACGGCGAGCATAACGGATGTCCGACCCGAAGCACAGCCAGAGGCTCTCGGCCGCGAACCTCGGCGCGGAGCACGAGCGGCTGGGCCGCGCCGCCCTCCGCCTCATCGCGGACTACGCCCGCGCGCTCGACTCGGCCCCCGTCTGCTCGGCGGCCACGCCCGCCGAACTCGAACGCCTCTTCGACGAACCGCTGCCCGCCGCAGGCCAGAGCGCCGAGGAGATTTTTTCCCGGTTCGAGCGCGAC
Source organism: Acidobacteriota bacterium (assembly GCA_030860645.1). Lineage (GTDB taxonomy): Bacteria > Acidobacteriota > Blastocatellia > Pyrinomonadales > Pyrinomonadaceae > QHXN01. Next base: position 522 of record JALZHT010000365.1, on the reverse strand, counting down.
CTGCTCCCGCACGCGATGAACATCCCCAGCCCGCGCTACTACGGGCTGTTCAACCCGACGCCTTTGCCCATCGCCGTGTGGGCCGACGCTCTGGCCTCGGCCATCAACCAGAACGGCGCGGCGTGGCGCAACTCGCCCTCGGCCAGCGTCGTCGAGGCGCGCGTCCTGCGCTGGCTGTGCGAACTCGTCGGCTACCCCGCCGAGAGCTTCGGGACGCTGACGAGCGGCGGGTCGGAGGCGAACCTTCTGGGACTCAAGTGCGCGCGCGACCGCGCCGCCGAGGGCGCCAGAGAGCGCGGCCTCGTCTCTTCGGCGCCGGGCGGCCCGCTCGTCGTCTACGCCTCCGACCAGTGTCACTACTCGTTCATCAAGGGCGTGGACATCGTCGGCATCGGCCGCGACAACCTGCGCAAGATCGAATCTGACGCACGCTTCCACGTCCGCACGGACTTGTTAAGAGAGGCCGTCCGCCGCGACATCGAGGAAGGCAACATTCCCGTCTGCGTCGCGGGCGCGGCCGGC
>JALZHT010000364.1 GCA_030860645.1 Acidobacteriota bacterium | reverse complement strand
GGCAGGAAGGGTTCGAGTTCCGCGGTGCAGCAGCAGGGGCCGGAGCCGGGGCCGCCGCCGCCGTGCGGGGTCGAGAAGGTCTTGTGCAGGTTGAGGTGGATCACGTCCACGCCCATGTCGCCCGGGCGCGCGACGCCGACGAGCGCGTTCATGTTCGCCCCGTCCATGTAGACGAGGCCGCCCGCGTCGTGGATGATGCCGCAGATTTCGACGATGTTGCGCTCGAAGACGCCGGTCGTGTTCGGGTTCGTCAGCATCAGGCCGGCCACGTCGCCCGACGCGCACAGTTCGCGCAGGTGTTCGAGGTCGGTCAGGCCCTCGTTCGTCGAGCGGATGGTCTTGACGGTGAAGCCCGAGAGGTGCGCCGACGCGGGGTTGGTGCCGTGCGCCGAGTCGGGGATGAGCATCACGTTGCGCTTCGGCCGGTCGGAGCCTTCGGGCTTGCCGTCGCGCGCGTCGAGGAAGGCGCGGATCATCATCACGCCGGTCATCTCGCCGTGCGCGCCCGCCGCCGGTTGCAGCGAGACGCCCGGCAGCCCCGTGATTTCGGCGAGGTGCTCCTGAAGCTCAAACATCACTTCGAGCGCGCCCTGCGCGTCCTCCTCCGCGGCGAGCGGGTGGAGGCCCGCGAAGCCCGCGATGCGCGCCACGCGCTCGTTGAGGCGCGAGTTGTACTTCATCGTGCACGAGCCGAGCGGGTACATCCCGAGGTCAATGTTGTAGTTCCAGGTCGAGATGCGCGTGAAGTGTCGCACCACGTCGGTCTCGGAGAGTTCGGGCACGCCTTCGAGGTCGTCTTCGCGCCTGAGTTCGGCCGGCAGCAACTCGTCGGGCGGCGTCTCGTCCACGTCGAGCGCCGGCAGGCGGTAGCCGCGCCGGCCCGTCTGCGAGCGCTCGAAGCTCAGCGCCTCGTTCTGCGTGATGTGCGGGGTCGCCTTCAAAGTCATGGTTTCGGGTTCCGCGTTCCGGGTTTCGAGTTTAAAAGCAAAGTTTCGGAGGGGATTTAACTCGAAACTCGCAACTAGGAACTCGAAACTTCTTTCAGTCCTTCGACGAGCGCGTCAATGTCGGCGCGCTTGTTCGTCTCGGTGACGCAGACGAGGAAATCGTTCGGGCGGCCGGGGAAGTAGCGCGAGAGCGGCAGCCCGCCGGTGACGTTGTGCTCCGCGGCCAGGCGGCGCAGAAGGCCCCCGGCCCCGGCGGGCGCGCGCACGACGAACTCGTTGAAGACGGGCGCGGAGTGCGGGAGCGAGAAGCCTTCGAGGGCGGCTATCTGCCGGCGCGCGTAGGCGGCCTTCTGCGCGCACTGCGCGGCCACCTCCTGGAGGCCCCTGCGCCCCATCGTCGTCAGGTAGATGGTCACGGCCAGCGCGATCAGCCCCTCGTTGGTGCAGATGTTCGACGTGGCCTTCTCGCGGCGGATGTGCTGCTCGCGCGTCGCCAGCGTCAGGACGAAGCCGCGGCGGCCCTGCTTGTCGTAGGCGACGCCGGCCAGCCTTCCGGGGAGTTGGCGCGCGTACTGCTCGCGCGTCGCGAACAGGCCGACGTAGGGGCCGCCGAATGAGAGCGGCACGCCGAACGACTGCCCCTCGGCGACGACGATGTCCGCGCCGCACGCCCCCGGCGAGCGCAGCAGGCCGAAAGAGGCGCTCTCCGTCACGACCACCACGAGCAGCGCGCCGACGGCGTGCGCCCGCTCGGACAGAGCCTTCAAATCCTCGACGCAGCCGAAGAAGTTCGGCGACTGCACGACGACGGCCGCGACCGTCTTATCAAGGGCCGCGCCTTCGTCAACGCTCGTGCGCCCCGTCGCTTCGTCGAAGCCGAGCCGCTGAAGCTCGACCCCCGCGTGCGCGACGTAAGTCTCGGCGACCTTCAGATACTCCGGGTGCGCCGCGCCGGAGACGAGCACGCGGCGGCGGCGCGTGACGCGCTCGGCCATGAGCACGGCCTCGGCCATCGCCGTCGAGCCGTCGTACATCGAGGCGTTCGCCACGTCCATCCCCGTCAACTGGCAGACGAGGGTCTGGAACTCGAAGATGGCTTGCAGCGTGCCCTGCGAGATTTCGGGCTGGTAGGGCGTGTAGGCCGTGAAGAACTCGGAGCGCTGGATGAGGCTGTCTACGATGGTCGGCGCGTAGTGCGAGTAGGCCCCCGCGCCGATGAAGTTGGGCCGGCGGGCGGCGGCGTTGCGCGCGGCCATCTGTTCGAAGCGTTCGAGCAGCTCGATCTCGGAGAGGGCGGCGGGCGTCCGCAAAGGGCGGCCGAGGCGCACGTCCTCGGGGATCGAGTCGAAGAGTTGCGCGGCCGAGTCGAGGCCGATGGCCTTCAGCATCTCCTGCCGCTCTTCGGGCGAGTTCGGGATGTAGCGCACGGCCTTTAACTACTCCGCGTCCGTCTGGATGAAGTCTTCGTACTCTTTGGCCGAGAGCAAGCCGTCGATCTGGTGCGGGTCGCTGATGCGGATGCGCACCATCCAGCCGTCGCCGTAAGGGTCGGTGTTGACCTTCTCAGGCTCGTCCTGCAAAGACTCGTTGACCTCGACGACCTCGCCGCCGACGGGCAGGAACAACTCCGAGACGGCCTTCACCGACTCGACCGACCCGAACGACTCGTGGCCGCCGAACGTGTCGCCGGCCTTCGGCAGCTCGACGTAGACCACGTCGCCCAGCGAGTTCTGCGCGTGGTCGGTGATGCCGACCGTCCCCGTCTCGCCCTCGACGCGCAGCCACTCGTGATCCTTGCTGTAATGCAGTCCGTCAGGAATGTTCGACATGAAACCTCCGGGAGAGCAGTTTTCGGTCTTCAGTTTTCAGTCTGTCGGGTGGAGCCGGCGCTGGCGTGTTCCGGTGAACGCACCGGGGTTAAAAGTCATGGAACTGAAAACCGAAAACTGAAAACTGTTTACTTCTTTTCTCTCTTGTAGAACGGCGTCGGCACGACCTGCGCGCCGACGAGGCGGCCGCGCACGTCAACCTGGAGCGGCGTCCCGGCGTCCGCGTGCCGGACGGGCACGTAGGCCATCCCGATGTTCTTCTTGAGGTAGGGCGCGGGGCTGCCCGAGGTGACGTGGCCGACCTTCTGGCCCCCGGCGTACACGTCCTGCCCGTCACGGGCGATGCCGCGCTCCGTGACCTCGAACCCGACCAGCTTGCGCCTGACGCCTTCCTCTTTCTGCCGGGCCAAAGCCTCGCGGCCGTTGAAGTCGCCCTTGTTGAGCTTGGTAATCCAGCCGAGGTTGGCTTCCAAAAGCGTCGTCTCCTCGGTGATCTCATGGCCGTAGAGGGCCATGCCGGCTTCGAGCCGCAGCGTGTTGCGCGCGGCCAGCCCGCAGGGCAGCGTGCCCTCGGGCGTGCCGTGGCGGCCGGCGTCGAGAATCCTGTCCCACAGTTGCTCGGCCCTGTCAGGCGCGGCGTAGACCTCGAAGCCGTCCTCGCCCGTGTAGCCGGTGCGCGAGATGATCGCGGGCACGCCGTCCACGCGGCCCTCGCGGAAGTGGTAATACTTGATCTCTTCGAGCGGCGTGTCGGTGAGTTGCTGCAAAATCCCGACCGCGTCCGGCCCTTGCAGCGCGAGCTGGCAGAAGTCGGCGCTGCGGTTCGTCAGCTCGACCGACTCGCCGGCCCTGTGTGAGTTGATCCAGTCCCAGTCCTTGTCGGTCGTCGAGGCGTTGACGACGAGCAGGAGGTGTTCGGGGCCGAAGCGGTAGACGAGCAGGTCGTCTACGACCGTGCCCTCGGGCGTCGTCAACGCGGAATACTGCGCCTGGCCGTCGGCGAGCTTCGCGGCGTCGTTCGAGCAGAGCCGGTTGACGAACGGGATGGCGTCCGGCCCGCGCACCCCGATCTCGCCCATGTGCGACACGTCGAAGAGGCCGGAGCGGGTGCGCGTGCGCAGGTGCTCCTCGACCGTCCCCGCGGGGTACTGGACGGGCATGTCCCAGCCGCCGAACTCGACCATGCGGCCCCCCAGTCGCCGGTGCGCGGCGTTCAGGGGCGTCTGCTTGAGAGGGCTGGCGCTCACACTCGTCTCCTCGGGACTGCCGGCGGCGTCGGTCGCTCGAATGTGTTAAGTGAACTTGAAGCACGAAACCTAACACGCCGCCCGAGAGGGCGTCAAGCGAGTGCCCCGGCGCGCCGCGGCGGGGAGTTTTCGTCGCCCGCGCGCCCCGGTTTTGGTAGCGCGCGCGCCTCACAAGCGCCCTCCGTGACCTTTCGCGCGCCACGGGATTTTTGATTTTAGATTTTTGATTGGCGATTGAAAGACGGTAGCCGGCTTGC
>JALZHT010000026.1 GCA_030860645.1 Acidobacteriota bacterium | reverse complement strand
CGCGTCCACGACAGCGCGCCCCGGAACTACGGCGCGCACGCCTCGGTCATCGGCGCGATGGGGCCGCGCGGGCTGGTGGCGACGCTGGCCGTCGAGGGCGCGGTCGATACGGCCTGCTTCGACGCTTACGCAGAGAAGGTGCTGGGGCCGACGCTGCGGCCGGGCGACGTGGTGGTGCTCGACAACCTCACGGCGCACCGGGCGAGCCGCATCGAGGAGGTGGCCGAGGCGCGCGGGGCGCAAGTGCTGTGGCTGGCGCCCTACTCGCCGGACTTCAGCCCCATCGAGCAGTGCTGGTCAAAGGTCAAGACTTTCCTGCGCGGGGCGAAGGCGCGCGCCGGCGACGAACTTAACCGGGCTTTGGCGCAGGCCATCGGGCTCGTGACCAAAGCCGACATCCGCGGCTGGTTCAAGCACTGCGGCTACTCGCTCGCACGCAAGTGAGAACCGCTCTAGTAATACTCTCTAAATAAGGTGTCATGACTTAATCATCAGTCTGACTCTCCAATCCGTGAATAGTCGAGACTCCCGATTAAGAAACTCACAGCAGGAGTATCCACATGAGAATGCTAGCGAGCCGACTCCTCCTTACCAGTTTCGCCGTCGCTTTGTGCGCCCCGACTGTCGCAGGGCAAACGCACGTCGGGTACGTTCTAGAGATCGAGGGCACTTGGCATTTGAACGGGGACGCGTCGTATGCGCTGAAGCGCTGGCAGAAACTGCGGCCCGGCAACTCGATCAGCGCCGGATCGCCGACCCCCGGCCACCGCATAGTCATCGCCAGCCTGAACGGTGGAATCATTGAGAGCCGCCGTTGTGAGGTAGACGACTGTTCAAAACCACTGAGGCTCGGCGGGGGGGGCCAGCGACGCTCGCTGCCGCGAGTCATTTTTGATGCCACGGTGGAGCTACTCCTCGGCTCTCCTGACAGGTACTCGCTCCATCGTAACCGGAGCTACGGCGGGGCGTTGGCGGACGGTGTCGTCAAGTTAGAGAAGGGCGAGGTGGACCTCGGCCCCGTCATAAGAACCGAAGGACGTTTCGCCGTAAGATGGCGTGCCCTGCCGCGCTCCGGTGAGGCCGGCAACTGGTCAAGCCCGGTCGCGCTCAGGCCCGAGCGCGGCGGCCCCGCCTTAGTCGCCGCCGCTGACTTAAGGCCGGGGCTCTACGAGGTCAACCTCATGAGGTCAATGGCCGGCAGTTACGAGCCGTTTGCCTCCGCTTGGGTCGTGGTGAGTTCCGCCGCACAGTATGAAAGCCTGGCAACTTCATTCCGGCAGGCGGTAGCTCTCACCGAGCAGTGGGGCAGCACGGTGGAGACTGAGACTTCGCGGCGGTTCCTGCGGGCACACCTCGACCATCTGGCAGAGCGGGGCGGCCGTTAAAGAGAACGTGAGACGGAAAAAGAAGCAAAAAAAGGCTGCCAAGCGTCAGGCAGTAGCCAAGCTGCCGCCCCCCGTGCCGCTCCGCAAGCGCTTGCTCAGGGCGCTCCCACTCATGCTCCTCGCCGTGTTGTTCACGGCCGGCCTGAATCGTGCCGGGCTACTCAGCCAGTTGGAGACGACCCTCCTCGACGCGCAGATGCGGTTCGACATGCCGGACGAAGAGAGCGAGGTCGTTGTCGTTGACATCAATCAGGACGATTTCCAACGGCTCTTCCAGGGGCAAACGCGCCCGCTCAAGCCGGACGCCCTCTGGACTTTGATTGACGCCGTCGCCAAAGGGCAGCCGTGTCTCATCGGCGTTGACATAGACACCCACTTCCCTCAGTTCAAAGATTTCAAGCCGGCTGACCATTGGCCTCCCGTCGTCTGGGCGCGGGAGATCGCCGAGCTGCCGGCCGATGTGAGCGAAAAGCCAATCCCCCTCGATGTGTTAGGCGGACAAAACGCGGCCCTCAACGAGAGAGCCGGGATCCCCCTGCTAATCGATGATGCTGGGAGTAAGATTACGCGCCGCTACACGCGGCTGATTGAAACCACCCTCGGGAGACAGCCTTCGTTCGCCTGGGCCGTTTACAGGGAGCGCCAGGGCAGGAACTGCGCGGGAGTCGTGGCGCCTCGGCTCGCCGAGAGTACAGACCCACTGTTGATCAGATATTCCAGAGGCGGCGAAGGCGTCGGGCGTACCAAGCTCACGGCTTCGAACGTCATTTCATTCGCCGAGGACGCGGAGTGGCCGAACAATGAGTTGATAAAGGGTAAGATCGTATTAATCGGCGGCTCTTACCTCGGCGACGACAGGCACGACACGCCGTTCGGCCGGATGACCGGGGTGGAGGTGATGGCTAACGTCGTCGAGACTGAACTGCGCGGCGGCGGCATCAAGCCTCCGAACTACCTGACGATGGGCTTGATCCTGCTTTTTGACGGCGTCCTGCTGATTGCGCTGTTTCAGGCCCTGCCGCTGCGCAAAGCCTTACTGCTCAGCCTGCCCGTCATCGTGATCCTCTCGCTGGCGTGCAGCTTCCTCACCTACCGCTCGTTCTCGCGCTGGGCGTTCTTCGCCCCGGTCATGATCGGCGTCACGCTGGCGGAGTTGCTCGACATGGTGAGAGACATCTACAAGGACTTAATCAACCGCCTCTTCCGCCGCCCCTGAGGAGCAGGCTCAGGCGGGAAAGCAGGCTCCGCCGCCGAGAAGAGAGCCGGCTCGGTTCGGCCCTCGAAAGGTAGTCGCAAGCCGCAGGAGTCACACATGCGCCCCGGATCAGGCAGATTCGTCTCCCCCCTCGGATGGCTCGCGGGGGTGCTGTACGTGTCGGCGACGGGTTTGTTAGCGCCTGAAGCGTGGGCGCACCCGGTACGCGATGAAGCGTCGGCCGCCAGACTCGTAGAGTTTCGGCGGCCTCGGGGCGGGCCGAAAGCCAGCCACGGGCCGGGGGCGACGGCCGGTCAGGCCGAACAACCTAAACAGCAGCCCGCCGAACCGCTGCCCATCGGCAAGTTAATGGCGCGGGGCCTAGACGGCGGCGAGACTCATGCGTATCGCGTCGAACTCAAGCGTGGACAAACGCTGCGGGTCGACCTCACAGAGAAGGGCGCCGACGTCGAGCTAACGCTCGTCCGCGCCGCCGATCAAAAGCTGATTACGGAGTCGGAATTCGGCGATGGCTTCGACCGCGAGATGTTGATCTGCCAGATCGAACAGGACGGGAGCTACGTTTTGTCTGTGAGCACGTCGTCGCCGTCTCCGAGGAGGCGCTGAACAAGCTGGTCGCCGACTTCCGCGCGTCGGTCATGGACACGCAGGCCGACCCGCGCCCCGCGGGGCAGAGGCTCTACGACGTGCTCGTCAAGCCGCTGGAGAAAGATTTGGAAGGGGCGCAGGCCCGGACGCTGGTCTGGTCTCTGGATGGCAACCTACGCTACGCGCCGCTCGCGGCCCTGTGGGATCGGGAGCACGGCTACCTGGCGCAAAACTACGCCAACGCCATCATCACTCTCGCCAGTCATCACAACCTCGGGGCGCGCCCCGGCGCCAAAGCCGATTGGCAGGCCCTCGGCGTGGGCGTCTCTAAGGCCGTCGCCGGGTTCGACCCCCTCAGCCATATGACGAAGGCCGAAGCCTTACGACGGGCGCAGCTCTCTCTTCTTAAGGGGGGAGACGGGGCGGCCCCCGCGGCGAATGCAAAAACCGACACGGTGCCCGCCGAAGCCGCGCCCGGTCGCCGCGCCGCGCCTGCCCGCGCCGGCAGGCAGGCGAAATCATACGCCCACCCTTATTACTGGGCGCCTTTCATACTGATCGGTAATTGGTGGTGAACGGGCGCGGGGCGGCCGGCGCGCTGCCCCCGACGGGTGGTACCGGCGACGCAATAAGTGATAGCGGCCCGAAAAGCGTCCCTCGTTGACACCCCACGTCCGCGCCAGTACCTTATTCATATTACGCAGGGCTTCCCGCCGGCGGCAGCCGCGCCGGCCTCACGTCATCAGCTTAGGTGCGCATCCGCATCCGCTCGCCGGAGGAGAAGAAGCCGTGAACAAGACTCTCCTGCTTTTAGCCCTGACCACCCCGCTCGCCATAGCCGACTTCGCAGCTCACTCGCGGCCGCGCCCGCCAGCCCCGGCTCAGTTCGGCACGGAAAGGCGCGTCGCCCTGGTCGTGGGTAACGGCTCCTACAAAGTCGGCCCGCTCAGGAACCCCGTCAACGACGCGCGGGACATGGCCCGCGTGTTACGTGAGCTGGGGTTTGAGGTGCTTTACCAGGAGGACGCTGGCCTCGGCGACATGAAGCGGGCCGTCCGGGAGTTCGCCGGGAAGATACGGGACGGCGGGGTCGGCCTCTTTTACTACGCCGGGCACGGGGTGCAGGTGAAGGGGATCAATTACCTCGTCCCCGTAAACGCGGAGGTCGAGCGGGAAGTGGACGCGGAGGACGAGTGCCTCGACGCCGGCTTCGTGCTCCGGCAGATGGAGGACGCGCGCTCTCGCGTCAACATCCTCATCCTCGACGCATGCCGGAACAACCCCTTCGCCCGCAGCTTCCGCTCACGCGAGCGGGGACTGGCGCTGATGGACTCTCCGCGCGGGACGCTGATCGCCTACGCCACGGCACCGGGGTCTGTCGCCAGCGACGGCGAGGGGCGCAACGGCATCTACACTGAGGAGTTGCTGCGCCACGTGCGGACGCCGGGGCTCAGCGTGGAAGACTTCTTTAAGCGGGTCAGGGTCTCAGTCCTCAACCGCACGCAGGGCCAGCAGACCCCGTGGGAGTCCTCCTCGTTGACCGACAGCTTTTACTTTAACCCCTCCCTGGCCTCTACCGTTACAGAGGGCTCCGGCACGGCGGAGCCTTTCACGCGGCCGATTCCGGGAGCTTACAAGCCGGCCCCGGAAGCGGCCGCCCCGCCGCCGAAGAAGACAGACGCGGCGCGAGTCTCCGTGCGGTCGTTCACCATCGAACTCGATTCATGCAGGGCGTCGGGAGGGGCCGTCGTCTGTCAATTCATGGTGACAAATAATTCCGGCGGGGATAAGCAGTTCAGCCTTTGCCATAAAGACTACCGCGCCGCCCGCAGGGGGCTGGATGTGACGAAAGCTTTGGACGCGTCGGGGAACGATTACGCCTTGGCCGAGTCGTTCATCGGGACGAGAAGGTGGAGCCAGAGTTCTTATAACCAAGCCGTGTTGCCGGCGCAGGTGCCCGTGAAAGTCTCGTTGAGGTTTGATAACGTCCCGCAGGAGAGCGTCACTTTCTCGCTCGTCAGGATAGCCGTCGCCGAACAGACCAACATGGTTAACTTGTCTTACGCCGACTTTAAGAACATCCCCATTATCAGATAGCGCGGCCTGGGCAAGCCGCTGTGGATCACCGTCCGGAAGCCCGAACGACCGCCGGCCCGGAGAACGCCTATGCCTCTCAAATTCGTTTATGCCACACAGACCGTCGGCGCCTTTATCCGCCTCGCCTGCCGCGCCCTCTTCCTGCTCCTCATCCTCGCCGCGCCGCCGGACGCGTTCGCCTCCCAGGATGTGGCCGACGAGCCGGCGCTGGCACCCGGGAGGCGGGTCGAGCGGCGGCTCGCCGGGGGTCAGCTTCACGCTTACCGTCTTACGCTACCGGCCGGGCGTTATCTGCACGTGGTGGCCCAACAGCGCGGCGTGGATGTCGTCGTCAGCCTGTCCGGCCCGGGCGGCGGGTGGCTGGTAGAGGTAGATAGCCTCAACGGAACCCAGGGGCCGGAACACCTTTACTTCGTCGCCGCGGCGGCAGGCTCTTACCGTCTGGAGGTACGTGCCCTGAATAAGTCGGCGGTGGAGGGGCGTTACGAGGTTTGGGTGGAAGAGTTGCGGGCGGCCACGAAGGCGGACGCCGGGCGCATGAAGGCCGAGACGCTGTTCGGCGAAGTCATACGGTTGCGCGGCAGCGGCTCGATAGAGTCTCTGAAGGAGATTCTGGGCGCGCTCGCGTGGATCATGCGAGCGACCGGGCCTGACGACGTCGCCATGATCTTCCTTGCGGGTCACGGCACACCCGACCCTTACGCCCCACAAAACACTTATTTCCTGCCTCACGACGCCGAGGTGGTAAATATGCGCGGTACGGCGATCCCTTTTTCAGATATTCAAAAAATCGCTTCGTTACAAAGGGGCCGGGCGCTAGTCTTTATCGACGCCGTCAATTCCGGCAGGGTCGCCGAACGGCTTGCCTCCGACAGTGCATTCGACGAGGTCGCGAGGTTACTCGACGAAGACAGCAGCGTCATCGTCATCACGTCCAGCGACACGAACGAAATGGCAATGGAGTCGGCAAGGTGGGGGGGGCACGGCCTATTTACCAAAGTACTGTTGGACGTCCTCAGAGAGAAACCGGCGGTTGGTCGCGAAGAAGTGGTCACGGTAGACGAGCTGTTTCGGCGCATTAGAGAAGTGGTCCGGGCAGAGGCGGCGTTCAGGCAGAATCCTAGACTGTTCAAAAGTAGACCTGAGTTAGATTTCCCTGTGATTATTAAAAGATGAAGGCGGCGGCGCGCCGGAAAAGGCGGCATGGCCTTGCAAAGAGTTGGGAGGCACCCCGCCCGGCCTCACAAGTGAGGAGACGGAGGGGCCGGCCTGCTAATAATTTCCGGGATAGAGCAGAACGATTCTGCTTGAAAATTTTCCATCCGTAGCTAAACTACACGCCTCACCTCGCAAAGGTGCAGGGGACTTGCCGGCGCGCTGTCACCTAAATGAACCTTTACAACTAAGAGACCGACCCGTGAACCGGAGGCGCGATGAACTTCAGTTTCATCCGCCTCTACCTCATATCTCTTACCGCTCGCGGCCGTGCGAGCCACCTGATCCTTCGGAGAATGCCTTATGTTCTCGCAAGCCTCACTTCGTCTCGCATGTTGCCTTCTTAGTCTCGTCGGCCCGACGTGGGGCAGCTTGTCGGTGTGCGCGGGACAGGTCGCCGACCGGCCACGCCCGCAGGCCGCTTCCGCGAGACCGGCCAAGTGCCGCGACGGGGTTCGAACGCTGGCATCCGGCGAGACCGTCGAGGCGGAGATGTCTGGTGGTGGAACCCACTGTTACAGCGTACATCTGACGGCCGGCCAGTACGCCCGCGTGGTCGTAGACCAGCGCGGGGTTGACTTAGTAATCACCTTCACGGGCCCGAGCGGTCGGGAACTCGTCAGGGTTGATAACCAGAATGCGACGCACGGCCCTGAGACAGTGTCATTCGTGGCGGAGTCTCAGGGGGATTACTTGTTGAGGGTGAAGAAGCTGATTGGGGGCTCGATTGACGGCAGGTACGCGGTACGATTCCAGGAGCTACGCGCGGCGACTATCGCGGACAGGGAACTGGTCTCGGCCGAGAGAGAGCTTGCCGAGGCGCAGCAACTCCTCGAACTGGGGGACGCCGCCTCGCTGTTGAGGGCGGTAGAAAAATTTGAACAGGTAGCGCCGGTATTTAAGGCTTCCGGCGACACGTACCAACACGCCTTCACACTTTATATCTTGGGCTCAACCCTTTTCTCGATAGATAGGGTTGATGAGGCGCTCCGCTACTACGGAGAGTCACTGGCGCTCTTCGGCGCGGCCGGTGACAGCTCCGGGCAGGCCGCTGCTTACGGCGCATTGGCCCAACTCTACCTGATCCAAGGTAGGACCAGCGATGCGCTTGAGTCATTCGATAAAGCTCTTTCGCTCAGCCGCCACGCCGGCAACGATGTGGTTGTCGCCAGCGCACTCATCGGCCTCGGGCACCTTCATTACGTGATGGGGGCCAGGAAGCGCGCCCTCGAAAACTACGACGAGGCGTTGCGCTTGTCGAAGAAGACGAAGTACGCGACCAGCCAAGCCACGACGCTGCTGCGCATCGCGAGGTGCTACGCCGAGTCGGGCCGGACGGAACGGGCCTTAAGGCTATACGACCAGGCGCTCGGTATTTACACCAGCAGGAACAACAGCCGCGGCGTCGCGGCCACCTATAGAGGTATGGCCCTGGCCCATTTCATAGAGGGCGACGAGCAGGCCGGGTTCGATCTCTTAAACAAGTCGCTAGCCCTGGCGAAAAAAAATGGCGACCTCTCGGCGCAGATGACCGCGCTGGCCGACACGGGCTGGATGTCCCAACTGACGGGTGACAACCGCAAGGCGGTAGACAAGCTGTCGCAGGCGCTCGCCATCAGCCGCGAGGTACGTGACCGCAAGAACGAGGCCATCATCCTCGAAAACATGATGTTCGCTTGGAAATCGCGGGGGAACGCAGAGTTGGCGATATTCTACGGCAAGCAGGCCGTCAACATCTACCAAGAGGTGAGGGCGAACAGCCAAACCCTGGAGGCCGACCTGCAAAAGAGCTTCCTACAATCTAAGGAGAACGTCTATAGGGGGCTGGCCGACCTCCTCATCGAGAAGGGTCGCCTCTTCGAGGCGCAGCGGGTCCTCGAAATGCTGAAGCAGGACGAGTATTTTAAGTACCTCCGCCGTCAGTCCACAGGCAAGGCCCATTCTGTCCGCACACCCCTGAGCGAAAAAGAGAAGACGCTGGAGGCGCTCGAAAGCAGCCTCGTTAACATCGACAGGGCCATCCGCGAGTTGGAAGGAGTGGAGGACAAGACTGACGAGCAGAAAAAACTGCTGGAGCGCCTACGGAAGGAACTCAGGGAAGGTAAGGAGAGGTTCGAGGAGGCGTTACAGGAGGCTCGGGACGAGGCCGCCAGTACGAAGGACAGCGAGAGCCAACGCCAGGGCGAACAGATTGAGCGTGCCGAGCCGCTGAACCTGGGGCCCGGTGTGGTTCGGCTCGATACCGTCAAGACCGAAAAGAGTTATCGCGTCATGCTCTTCACCTCCGGCGTGCCGATCGCCGGCAAGTCCGACATCAAGGAGAGCGTCCTTAACAGGAAAATCATGAAATTCCGTGAGGCCCTGCAAGACCCCACGACCACCGAAAAAGAGTTCCTCCCGCTGGCCCAGGACTTGTACAACATTCTCGTCGGCCCCGTCGCCAATGACCTGAAGGCTACGAAGGCCAAGACACTGCTGTGGTCTTTCGACGGCGCACTGCGCTATGTGCCGGTGGCGGTGTTGCACGACGGAGAAAAGTACCTGGTCGAACGTTACCGCAACGTCGTCCTCACGCCGGCTACCCTCCCGCGGCTCGCGAACACGCCGAGCCTCTCACCGCAGCGGGCGCTGGGGCTGGGCGTGTCGCTCGCCTATGGCAACCACCCCGGATTGCCCGGCGTGGAGGAAGAGTTGTCCGGGATCATCCGCGACCCGGCCGACCTGAACGCGCGCGGCGCGCTGCCGGGCGTCATCTTGCTCAACGGCAAGTTCACCGAAGGGGCGATGATGAAGGCGTTGCAGGAGGGGTACACGGTCATCCACATTGCGAGCCATTTCGAACTGGAGCCGGGCACCGCCGAAAAACCGTACCTGCTGCTAGGGGACGGAAGGCACTTAGCAGTAAGTAACATCTTCTCAGATTCGTGGAAGGTTTTCAGCGGCGTTGACCTGCTGACGCTCTCGGCCTGCAACACGGCTATTGACGACCCGGACGCCGAGGGGGCCGAGTTGGAGAACTTCGGTTTGCGCGCACAGGATGAGGGTGCCCAGACCGTCGTCGCGACCCTCTGGAGCGTCGCTGATTTTAGCACCAGCAAGCTCATGCGGGAGTTCTACCGAGTGCGCAGCGACGATCCGGAGATGTCTAAGGCTGAGGCGCTCAGAGTGGCGCAACTCTCATTGCTATACGGCAGTGAGGCTGGAGAAGGAGAACTCCGCGGCGCAGACGCAGCCCCGAAGAAGGTAGGCTACCCGGCCTCACCGCTCGCCGACAAGTCTCAGCAGCGACCGTATTCACACCCTTACTTCTGGGCCCCGTTCGTCCTCATCGGCAACTGGCGCTGAGCCGCGGGAGCCGGTGGTTCCGCCGATAGATATTTACTCGCCGATCTATGTTTCCTTACTAGCGCGTTTCCATAATGGAATCTGAATTATCGCGCTGTACGGGTTAAAGGGCGATGTTCATCTCCTATCGGCCCTTCGACGCGAAGGCGGGGCGATTCGAGCCACCCCGCTACGTAGCTTACGTGCTTGGGCGCGAGGGCCGGGTGCAGTGGGTTGATCGTGCTCTCGGCGTGCGAGACCGGAGTGGGTACAGCCAGCAACGGCGAGGGCGTTTACGGCCTGCGCCGCGCACTGGTACTGGCCGGTTCCGAGAGCCAGGTGATGAGTTTATGGCAGGTGTCGGACGAGACGACCAAAGACTTGATGATAGGCTTCTATCAGCGCCTGCTTGCCGGTGAGGGGCGCGGCGAAGCGCTCAGGCAGGTGCAGTTAGAGATACTTCGGGGCCGGAAGCCGGTCGGGAGGGAGTCTGCCTCGCTTCTTCACCCCGCAGTAATAAATGTGAACGCGGACTACAGCCATCCCTATTATTGGGCTGCGTTCATCCAGTCGGGCGACTGGCGGCTGATGAAGGTGAAGTAGCAAGCGGTGCCAACCTTCCTTTGATTGGCACCGGACGCCCAGAGTCCGATAAGGATAACTAAAAGTATTTTCTTATACCCGTTGTCGGGCGCGGTTTCAAAAATCGGGCCTTGTTGAATTTCACACGTGATTGCACACTACACTTACTACCCTACCGCACACTCGCCACCCGGGGAATCATTCGTGACGCAAGGCGACCAGTGGATCAACCTTCGTCGCCCGCCACGCCGGGACGAAGCACGCCACGAGCGCCACCGCCAGCAGCAGCAAGGTGATGACCCCGAAAGTCGCCGGATCAGTTGTGCTCACGCCGTAGAGCATCCTTGCCAGCAGCCGGGTCAGTCCGAGCGCGGCGACCAACCCGAGCGCCACGCCGCCCAGCGCCATCTTCATGCCGTGATTTAGGATGAGACGTAGAACGTCCTTGCGTTGCGCGCCCAGGGCGAGGCGGATGCCGAGTTCGTGTGTCTGCTGGCCGACGAGGTAAGAAATGACGCCGTAGAGGCCGACGCTCGCCAGCAGGAGCGCCACCACGGCGAATGCGTTGAGCAGGGTCATTGAGAACCGCTGCGCGGACAGCGAGCCGGCAATCACCTCCTCCATCGTCTGAGCTGTGGAGATGACGTTCTGGCTGTTCTTGCTCTGTACGACGCGGCGGATCGAATCCAGGAGTGCCGGCGACATTCCCTCTGAGCGCGCCACCACTCTCACTCCGGCCACCGCCCCCCTCACCCAGTCGTCCGACAACGCCCTGAACGGAAGGTAGAGCTGAGCCTGCAGTGAGGACGTGTCGTCCGAAGTGAGGCCCCACTGCTTCACGTGCCCCACCACGCCGACGATCCGCAACGGCTCCTGGTCGTCGTCCAGGTGAATTCGCTTGCCGAGGGGGTCTTCGTTCGGGAAATATTTACGGGCAAAGGCCTCGTCAATCACCGCGACAGGCCCGGATCGTTCGTCATCTTGCCGCGTGAAAAAGCGGCCCCGCTTGAGCGAAATGCCCATGGCCGCCAGGTAGGTGGGTTCGACCCTGGAGACCAGCGCCATGTCCATCTCGCTCTGGCTCGCAGGTTTGGGCCGGCCGTCGAGCCAGAAGAAGAGGTCGTCCTCCTCCAGCAGGGGGGTGGCGCCCGCCGAGAACGAAGCCGCCTTCACGCCGGGCGTGGAGTTGAGTTCGTCACTGAGTTCGCGGAAGGCGGCGCGGATGGCGTCCGGGGTGGCCGTCCGCATTGACGGCGACAGGTTAAGCCCGAAGGTCAGCACGTTGTCCGGGCGAAAGCCCGGATCGACGCTCCAGAGCGCGTTGATGCTGCGGATCATCAGGCCGGCCCCGATCAACAAGACGAGGGCCAGCGCCATCTCAACCGCGACAAAGATGCCCTGCGAGCGCACTCGCCCGCTGCCCGCCCCGCGCCCGCCTTCCTTGAGCGTTTCAGCCAAGCGCCGCCGCGATGTCTTCAGCGCCGGAGCCAAGCCGGACAGCACCCCGGTGAGTAGCGAGATGACCACGGCGAAGAACAGGACGCGGCCGTCCAACCCGATCTCTTCCGCGCGCGGCAGCGTGGCGGGCAACACGCCGAGCGCGGCCTGCGTCCCCCAACCCGCGAGGGCCAGCCCCAGCCCGCCGCCGGCCAGGGCCAGCAGCGTGCTCTCGGTGAGAGATTGCCGGAGCAGGCGCCGCCGGCCCGCACCCAACGCGGCGCGGATGGCGAATTCGCGTG
This sequence comes from Acidobacteriota bacterium, assembly GCA_030860645.1. Taxonomy (GTDB): domain Bacteria; phylum Acidobacteriota; class Blastocatellia; order Pyrinomonadales; family Pyrinomonadaceae; genus QHXN01. The sequence continues at coordinate 5,556 of JALZHT010000026.1, read as the reverse complement.
TCCTGACGGTCGAGCGCGCGAGTAGCAGGTTGCTCACGTTCACGCACGCGATCAGCAGCACAAACCCGACCGCGCCGAGCAGCATCCACAGGATCACCCGCACGTTACCGATCATTCTTTCCTTCATCGGGAGGACCCTCGCGCCGTTGCCCCTGTTGGTGGCGGGGTAAGCGGCGGCGAGATCGCGCATCACCCTGTCCAGGTCGGCCTGCGCCTGCTCGATGGTGACGCCGGGCTTGAGCCTGCCGATTCCGTGGAGCGCCAAAGCGGCGCTGCGGTTCTCCAGCGAGGGGTTATCCCACTGGCCGATGGGCACGTAGACATCGGCGTCGCGAAAGAGACTGACCCGCAGATTGAAGCTCGCGGGAATCACGCCGACAACCGTGTAGCTCCGGTCGTCCAGCGTCAGGCTTTTGCCCAGCACGTCCGCCGCGGAACCGAATTTGCGCTGCCAGAGGCCGGCGCTGATGAGGGCCACAGGCGCGGCGCCGCGCGCATCTTCGCCCGGCGCAAAGGTTCTTCCCAGCGCGGGCTTGACCCCGAGCACGGAGAAGAAGTCCGCGGAGATGAACTGCGCGCTGACGCGCTCGGCTTCGCCCACACTTGTCAGACTGAAGCCGTACCCGCGCGAGACGGCCATGGCCGAGAACGTCTGGTTCTCTTTCTGCAAGTCGCGAAAATTCGGGAAGGGGATGGCCCCCGTTTCGAAATTCGGCTTGCTCTGATGGATCGTCACGAGCTGCTCGGGCTGCGGGTAGGGCAGCGGATTAAGCAACACGCCGTTGACCACGGAAAAGAGCGCCGCGTTAGCGCCGATGCCGAGCGCGAGCGTGATCACTACCACGGCGGTGAACCCGGGCCTCCTGAGCAGCATCCGCGCCCCGTAGCGAAGGTCTTGGAGGAGTGTCTCGATCAAGGGTAGCCCCCTTTGCCTGCGGCATTCTTCTATCGCCTGCGCGGCCCCGCCCAGCTTGACGAGCGCCTGCCGCCGCGCCTCCCGCCGGCTCACCCCGGCCCGCACGCTCTCCTCGACCTGCATCCGGAGGTGGCTCTCCAACTCCTCCGCCAGCTCGCGGTCGCGCCGCCCGCGGCCCGGCAGCCCGGCCACGCGCGCGACCAGGCCGCGCAGTCGTCGCAGGCGCATCAGGATTCCTCCGCCGGGGCGAGGAAGCGCGCCAGGATGGCCGCCGTCTGCTCCCATTGCCGGGCCTCTTCCGCGAGCCGGCGGCGGCCCGCCCGCGTCAGCTTGTAATACCTGGCCCGGCGGTTATTCTCCGACGCGCCCCACGCCGACGAGACGTAGCCTTCCTGCTCGAGCCTGGCGAGCGCCGGGTAGAGGGTGCCGTAGTTGATCGAGAGCAGCCCGCCGCTGGTCTGCTCGATGCGGCGCGCCAGGCCGTAGCCGTGCTGCGGCCCCATCGCCGCGAGGGTCTTGAGGAGCATCAGGGCCAGCGTCCCCTGCCGGACGTCCACCTTGTCGCGCACCGCGGGAGCCTCCTCTTGGTTAGGCAGAGGAGTAGCACAGTCCCGTATGGGGGGGCAATAGGGGGCGGGCGGCCACCGGCCGCGACGCGTCCCGCGCGCACAGATCCCCTCAGTAAAAGCGTGTCCCTCCTATATAATTGGGCCGTAAATGTAAAGTCATGTCGTGACGGGAGGTCAGTATGTCCCAGGAGAATGTGGAAGTGATTCGCGGGCTCTACGAGGCGTTCGGCAGGGGCGACGTTCCGGCGGTGCTCGGTCAGATGGATCAGGGCATCGAGTGGAGGGAGGCGGACAACTTCATCTACGCGGACCGTAACCCGTACGTGGGGCCGCAGGCGATAGTCGAGGGGGTGTTCGCGCGCCTCGGTTCTGAGTGGGAGGGGTTCACCGTCATGCCCGAGGAGTGGCTCGACGCAGGGAATCACGTCGTGGTGCTCGGCACCTACGCGGGGAGGCACAGGGAGACGGGCAGAGAGGTGCGGGCGCAGTTCGCTCACGTCTGGGGCGTGCGGGGCGGGAGGGTGGTGCGGTTCCAGCAGTACACGGACACGAAACAGTTCGCGGAGGCGGTCGCATAATAGACCCGCGCGCCGCTCGCCCGCTTAACAAAAGGCTGCCCCCGAAAGACAATCAGCCAGTCTCCCGCCGATCCGGTACGCGGGCGTTGAGTTAGCCCCGCGTTCAGATTACAGCCGGACGCCGCGGGGGACTAATCCCGGGTGTCAGCGCTTGGACTGCTCACATGGACAAAGGGATCAAACTGACATCGGGCCTGCTCTTACTTAAGGCTTCTGTGCTCTGCCTAACACTTTCGACCGGCGGCGTTGTTCGCGCGCAGCGTTATAGCGACTTCACCACGAGGACGCCCCTGGGGGAGGGGCACGTGCTCGTCATCGGCTTCATGGGCGGGCGCGAGTCCTGGGACAACGACAAGAGGGGCGTGCGGAAGCTGGCCCTGAAGTTGCGCGCCATGAACCTGCCGGGCGTCCACGTCGAGACCGTCGAGAATAAGAAGCGCCGGCTGGCCGTCGAACTCATCCGCAACGCGTTCGACCGCGACCGGGACGGGCGGCTGGGCGAGCGGGAGCGGGCCTCCGCCCGCGTCATCGTCTACGGGCAGAGCTTCGGCGGGGCGGCGGTCGTGAAGTTGGCCCGGCAACTCAAGGAGGCGGGCGTGCCGGTGCTGCTGACCGTGCAGGTCGACAGCGTCGGCCGCGGCGACAAGGTGATCCCCTCGAACGTCAGGCGCGCCGCCAACCTCTTCCAGAGGGACGGGCTGATCATCAAAGGCGAGCGGGAGATCCGGGCGGAAGACCCGGGCAAGACCAGAATTATTGGAAATTTCAAGTTTGACTACGACGGGAAGAAGGTTGATCTCTCGGAGGTCTCGTGGCTGAAGCGGCTCTTCCAGGCGGCCCACACCAAGATGGATCACGACCCGGAGGTGTGGGCGCTGGCGGAGAAAATCATCCTCGATGTCATCTCCGCAGAGTAAATTCATCCCCGAGCCGTGAAGGCTGAAAGCCTTCCCTGCCCGGAGGCCCTGCTGACGGCGGAGATTCTCGCCGTCCTCACGTCAACAGCATAGCAACCGCGTGCGGCCGGCTATATCCGAGAAGCAACTCTTAGAGGGAGTTCGGATACTAAGTTACATCCGCGGTACTAGAACTCATCTCATCAATACCTGATGACAATGTAAGGTGGCAGATTTACCGGGGAGTTTTCCAACCGCCTCGCTGCCTCGGGTATTTATGAGACTACTCCTAGTCTTTGGAACAGACGCAACTGTTCGGCACCCTCAGACAAATGTTTGGCAGAGCGGTACGTGAGTTATATCGCCTCATATAATCGCGTCGCACCTTCCTTTGCCGCCTTACGCTCTTAACCCGGCAGATTACAAACATTCGAAGGAGATCCCTCGTGAAGCGAAGAACTCACCTGTCCTCTCACAAGACTTCCGTCATGCTCACGTTGGCTTTGGTCATGTTGGCGCTCGTCCTCCCCGCCGACTTCACCGGTGTCACGGCCCAGTCAAGCCAGGGGGAACAGACCAACAGAAAGCCGAAACAGTTCGGTTACCGCCCCGAATCCGCCTCCGCTAACGCGCCCGGACAAACCCACCCGCTCACCGGCCCCAACAGCGGTCAACCGCTCGACATCGCCGTCGGCTTCATCAAGCAGAACCGACAGAAGTTCGGACTTTCCGAATCGGACCTGCTCGATTTGAAGGTGATGGATCAGTACACGAGCCGACATAACGGCGTCACACACATTTACCTCAGGCAGCAGATCGCCGGCATCGAGGTCGTCGGGGCCGAGATGAGTTCCAACGTGGCGCGCGACGGGAAGCTCATCAACCTCAACAGCAGTTTCGTGAAGGGGCTGAACGCCGCCGCCAACCGGGGCACCGCCTCCCTCTCGCCGGTGCAGGCGGCCGAAGCCGCCGCGCGGCACCTGGGGCTGACGGTCACGGAACCGCTCGAAGTCCTCGACGCGCAAACGGGGCCGCAGCGCGAGACGACGCTCAGCAAGGGCGGGGTGGCCCTGGAGCCGATCCGCGCCAAGCTGGTCTACCAGCCCGTCGCCGAGAACCGCGTGCGGCTGGCCTGGAGCGTCGAAGTGAGCGAGGTCGGCGGACAGCACTGGTGGAACATCAGCGTTGACGCCGAGACGGCCGAGATTCTCGCCGGGTACGACTACATTGATCACGACGACTGGGGCAAGAATTTCGCCCCCGACGTTGCGCGGAACAGGAAGCTCGCGGCGCGGGCCGCCGCGCCCGGCGCGTTGCAGACGGCGGCGCCCTCCGCGACCGTTAATGACGGTTCGTCATACAACGTTTACGCCCTCCCGCTGGAAAGCCCGAACGACGGCCCGAGCACGCAGGTTTTTAACCCCGCCGACGCGCTCGCCTCCCCCTACGGGTGGCACGACACGAACGGCGCGGCCGGCGCCGAGTTCACCAGGACGCGCGGCAACAACGTCCACGCTTACACCGACCTCGACGCGAACAACGCCGTCGACACGGGCAGCGACCCGGACGGCGGGCCGAACCTTCAGTTCAACTTCGCGTTCGACCCGACCAAAGGGCCGGAGCTCAACCGCCCCCCCGCGGTCGTCAACCTCTTCTACTGGAATAACATCGTCCACGACGTGTTCTACCAGTACGGGTTCACCGAGGCCGCGGGCAATTTCCAGTCGAACAACTACGGCAGGGGCGGGGCCGGCAATGACTACGTCCAGGCCGAGGCCCAGGACGGCAGCGGCACCAACAACGCGAACTTCGGGACGCCCCCGGACAACGGGAGCACCACGGGTTCGTCCCGCCCCCGCATGCAGATGTTCGTCTGGACGTACCCGCTGGCGAACGCGGTCATCGTCAACTCGCCCTCGCCCATCGCCGGCAACTACCCCTCTTCGGGCGCGGAGTTCGGCCCGGCCCTCACCACCACGGGCGTCACGGGGAATGTCATCCTCGGCCTGGACGCGGCGGACACGGCCGGGCCTTCGACGACCGACGGGTGCAGCGCGCTCACCAACGCGTCGAGCGTCACGGGGAAGATCGCACTCCTGGATCGCGGCACCTGCGGCTTCGTGGTGAAAGTGAAAAACGCGCAGAACGCGGGGGCCATCGCGGTCATCATCGGCAACAACGTGGCGGGCGAGCCGATCCCCATGGGCGGCACGGATAACACCATCAACATCTCGTCCGTCATGGTGACGCTCGGCGACGCGAACCTGTATAAGTCGAACCTCCCGTTCAACGCCTCGCTGAAGATCAACCCGAATCCCCCCGTCAACCGCGACAGTGACTTCGACGCCGGCGTCATCGCGCACGAGTACGGCCACGGCATCAGCAACCGCCTGACCGGCGGCCGCACCAACACGTCCTGCCTGGGGAATCAGGAGCAGATGGGCGAGGGGTGGAGCGACTTCACCGGCCTCGTCCTGACCACCGACCCGTCCGACACGGCCACCACCGCCCGCGGCATCGGCACTTACGTCAGCTACCAGCCCGGGACCGGCAACGGCATCCGCCCGACGCCCTACACCACGGACATGTTGATCAAC
>JALZHT010000363.1 GCA_030860645.1 Acidobacteriota bacterium | reverse complement strand
CCGCCGACCGACGTGGACGTGGACGCGCCGCCCGCGCCCGCGGCCTGCGCGCCCGCGCCGCCCGCGAGGCGGATGTCGGTCAACTGTTCGAGCGAGCCGCCGTCGAGCGACATCACGTAGAGGTTGTTCTGGCGCGTGAAGTAGACGCGCCTCTGGTCGCGCGTGAAGCGCGCGTTCGACTCGGCCTCCACCGTCCGCGTCACGCGCCGCCGCTCGCCCTTCGCGTGGTCGTAGAGGTATACGTCGCCGTCCTCCGTGAAGACGGTCAGCGTCTTGTCCTTCGACAACTCGCCCGACGCGGGCGGCGCGACGCGGCGCGCCTCCTCCTCCGTGAGCTTGCGCAAGCCCGTGCCGTCGCGGTTGACGGCGTAGGTGTCCGGCTCCTTCAGCCGCGGCTCGCCCGCGCGCTTCCAGCGGAAGAAGAGGCGGCGGGCGTCCTGCGACCACACGACGCCCGTCGGCTGGTGGCCGACCAGGTCAGGCCCGCGCATGATGCTGTCCACAGTCAGCTCGAACTTCTTCGGCGGCACTTGCGCGGGCGCGGCGTGCGGCGCGAGGAGCAGCGAGAGCAGGGCGGCGCACGCGGCCAGGGCGCGGCGGCGTGGGTGTGCGTTCATCGAGGTCATCCCGGAGGTATAATCGCGCCGGCGGTCGTGGGAACCGCGGCCGTCCGTGGCGTTGATGTTTGTTGGGAGACGGAAAAGGTGAACGAGCGGCGAGATGATACAACAGAACCGGGGCCGGAGTCGCGCCGCGCGCCCGGCAGCTATTACTACGACGACGCCACCGGCTACGAGCGCTTCGACCCCGAGGCGGACGAAGAAGAAGGCGACGGACAGGAGGCTGGAGAAAGTCCCGTGCCTCAGGGCCGGCGCGCGCCGTGAAGCCGCTTCAGCGCCCGCGCCTCCCGAGGCTGAGCCGCCGCCGGTCGGAGAGCGTGTAGGTGTCGCGCTTGCGCTGCTCTCCGTAATACTCGCTGTCCTCGTAGCGGGGGCAGTCACACCGCTCGCCCTCGCGCGCGAACGAGCAGCCGCCCGCGATGGTGTGGTGCTCGTACGGGTGGCCGCAGTTCCAACAGACCCTATCGTTCACGACGCTTCAACCTCGGACTCATTTGTCGGATTGACCCGCGCCAAAGTATTTCAAGGTGCCGCGACTGTCAAGATTGGCTCCGGGTTTCGACTTGGAAAGATTTTTGATTTTGGATTTTTGATTGGCGATTGACAGAAGCGGCGGCCGCCTTCGCCTCCCAGTCGCACATCAAAAATCGCAAATCAAAAATCCTCTAACCCGGAACCCGAAACTTTTTGCCGTCAGGCTTCTTTCTTCTTCGGCCGCTCGTTGGCGCGGAGGACGCGCTTGCGCAGGCGGATGGACTTGGGGGTGACTTCGACGAGTTCGTCGTCGGAGATGAACTCTAAAGCCTGTTCGAGCGAGAGGTCTTTGACGGGGACGAGGCGCATCGCCTCGTCGGCCGTGGAGGCGCGCATATTCGTCAGCTTCTTCTCGCGCACCACGTTCACGTCGAGGTCTACCGAGCGCGCGTTCTCGCCGACGAGCATCCCCTCGTAAACCCGCGTGCCCGGCCGCAGGAACATCGTGCCGCGCTCCTGGAGGTTGTAGAGCGCGTAGGTCGTCGCCTCGCCCGCGCGGTCGGAGACCAAACTCCCCGTCGAGCGCCCGCGCATCCCGCCCTGCCACTCGCCCCACCGCAGGAACATCGTGTTCAAAAGCCCCGTCCCCTTCGTCTCCGTCAGGAACTCTCCGCGGAACCCGATGAGGCCCCGCGACGGCGTCTCGAACTCCAGGCGGACGCGCCCCGTGCCGTGGTTGACCATCTTCGTCATCTGCCCCTTGCGCCGCCCCATCGCCTCCGTCACGACGCCGATGAACTCTTCGGGGCAGTCGATCACGACCTGCTCGATGGGTTCCATCAACTTCCCGCCCACGCTGCGCGTGATGACCTCCGGCTTCGAGACCTGTAGCTCGTAGCCCTCGCGCCGCATCATCTCGATGAGGATGGCGAGCTGCAACTCGCCGCGCCCCGACACCTTGAACTGTTCGGGCGAGTCGGTCGGCTCGACGCGGATGGCGACGTTGCCGAGCACCTCGCGGTCGAGGCGCTCTTTCAACTGGCGCGACGTGACGAACTTCCCCTCCGTCCCGGCGAAGGGCGAGTTGTTGACGCTGAAGATCATCGAGATGGTCGGCTCGTCCACCGCGATGACGGGCAGCGCCTTCGGGTTGTCGGCGCTCGTCACCGTCTCGCCGATCTCGATGCCCTCCAGCCCCGCCAGCGCGACCAGCTCGCCGACGCCCGCCCGCTCGACCTTCTCCCGCTTCAGCCCCTCGAAGACGTACAGCTCCTTGATGCGCGTCTTCTCCACCGCGCGGTCGCGGCGGACGACGGCGACCGTGTCGCCCGCCGCGATCTCGCCCGAGAAGATGCGGCCGATGGCGAGGCGGCCGACGTACTCGTTGTAGTCGAGGTTGGCGACGAGCAGTTGCAAGGAGTCGGAGCGCACCTCGCGCGGCGGCGGGATGGTCTCGACGATCTGGTCGAAGAGCGGGCGCAAAGAGCGCGACTCGTCCGACAGGTTCTTCTTCGCCACGCCGTCGCGCGCCACGGCGTAGAGGATGGGGAAGTCGATCTGCTCGTCGGTCGCGTCGAGGTCAATGAAGAGGTCGTAGATTTCGTCAACCACCTCCTCGGGCCGCGCGTCCTGGCGGTCAATCTTGTTGACGACGGCGATGGCCGGCAGGCGCGCTTCGAGCGCCTTGCGGAGCACGAAGCGCGTCTGCGGCAGGCAGCCCTCGGCCGCGTCGACGAGGAGCATCACGCCGTCAACCATCTTCAGCACGCGCTCGACCTCGCCGCCGAAGTCGGCGTGGCCCGGCGTGTCCACGATATTGATCTTCACGCCGCCGTAGCGGACGGACGTGTTCTTCGCCATGATCGTGATGCCGCGCTCGCGCTCCAAGTCCATCGAGTCCATCACGCGCTCGACGACCTGCTCGTTCGCGCGGAACGTCCCCGACTGCCTCAGCATCGCGTCGACCAGCGTCGTCTTGCCGTGGTCGACATGCGCGATGATGGCGATGTTGCGGATGTTTTCTCTCGTCATAAAAAAAGCCGTGAATCGTCAATCGTCAATCGTGGTTGAGCAGTTTTCGGCTTGGGCTTTTACAGCCCGAGCGCGGCGCGGCCACGGTTGACGGTTGACGATTCACGGATTTTAACTTGTCGCCCGCCGCTTGTCACCCATCACTGCTTTAGTGCCCCCGTCTGCCGCAGCGCTTCGTAGAGGACGACGGCGACGGCCGTGGCGAGGTTGAGGCTGCGCACGCGGGGGTTGAGGATGGGGATGCGGAGGCAGGCGTCGGGGTTGGCGCGGAGGAGTTCTTCTGGGAGGCCGCGCGTCTCGGGGCCGAAGACGAGGCAGTCCTCGGCGGCGAAGTCCCAGTCGAGGTAGGAGGCGCGCGCCTTCGTCGAGAGGTAGACGAAGCGCGCCGCGGGGAGCGCCTCGCGCAGCGCGCCGAGGTCGCGGTGGCGGCGGAGTTCGACCTCGGGCCAGTAGTCGAGGCCGGCGCGGCGCGCGGCGCGGTCGTCGAGCCGGAAGCCGGTCACGCCGACGACGTGCAGCGGCACCCGCGTCGCCGCGCACAGCCGCGCGACGTTGCCAGTGTTCGGCGGTATCTCCGGCTCGAAGAGCGCGACGGAAAGCATAAAAGAAGATGTCAGGTGCCAGATGCTAGATGTCAGTGAAAGCAACCCGACCTCGACTGACATCTAGCATCTGGCACCTGATAGCTGCCGAAAAGAATTTGGACGGCGTGCATCAGTGTGCATCCGCCGCCCTTTTGAGCGCCCTCGCGGGCGAAGAGTGTTATGTGCGCCGTTGGAGGTTGCGCGTACTCCCTGGACTGGGTTACCTCTTCGAGCCGCCGCCCTTCTTCGAGCCGCCGCCCTTCTTCCCGGCGCCCTTGCCGCCGCCCTTCTTCGAGCCGCCGCCGCCCTTCTTCGAGCCGCCGCCGCCCTTTTTCCCACCGCCGCCTTTCGATCCAGCTTTCTTCGTTGCCATAAGTTGTCGCTTCTCCTTTTCCTGGTTGTGGCCCGCGGCCACAAGTTTCTAGGTTGTCGTTCCTGACCACAAGATGCTGTGTCGTTTTTATTCTTGTGGCCTAGATTGAACGGCGCACAACATGTTGGGATTTATAAACACAATGAAAAGAGATGTCAACAACTTAATGAAAAAAAGTCTCGCAAAAAATTTTCGCGCGGCCGGAGCT